>CAYJMY010000057.1:23124-23362 GCA_964371125.1 uncultured Mesorhizobium sp.
GAGGAACTGCGCGGCAAACGCGCGGCCATGGACGCGCATTTCCACATGCACCACTTCGCCCACGCCCAGAGCGATCTCACGCTCGGCAACTCGCTCGGCGGCCAGGATGCGAAAAGCATGGTCGCGGCGAACAAGAAAGAGGCGGGGGAGGGGTAGGGATGGTCACGTCCTTCCAGCAGCCGGCCATGCTTTCTCCCTACGTTGCCCCCCTCTGGCCTGCCGGCCATCTCCCCCACAC
>CAYJMY010000058.1:0-23207 GCA_964371125.1 uncultured Mesorhizobium sp.
TGGGCGACGATCTCGTCGGCGCGGGCGATGGCGCCCTTCATGCCCTTGGCGCCCTCGGTGAGGACCAGTTCGGCGCCGAGCAGCAGCAGCATCTTGCGCCGCTCCATCGACATCGTCTCCGGCATGGTCAGGATCAGCCGGTAGCCCTTGGCCGCCGCGGCGAAGGCGAGCGCGATTCCGGTGTTGCCGGAGGTCGGCTCGACCAGGACGGTCTTGCCCGGCGTGATACGGCCGGCCGCTTCGAGCGCCTCGATCATTGCAACGCCGATACGGTCCTTGACGCTGGCGATCGGGTTGAAGAACTCGAGCTTGCCCAGGAGCCGCGCGACGATGCCCTTCTCGCGGGCGAACTTGTCGAGGGCGACCAGCGGCGTGTCGCCGATCGTCTCGGTGATGGAGTTGTAGACCCGGCCGCGGCCGGGGACGCGGGTGGATGCCGCCTTGTCCATTGTTTCGCTCCCTTGCGGTTCGTGGCGAACATAAGGGCAATCCACGCCGCTGCCGAGGGGTGCGGCGAGGAAAATGTGCGCGGGCTTCGCGCCCTACTGGCGGAAGGCGATGGCCGCGGCGGCGCCCATCATGAAGCCGGCGGCCGTGCGGTTCAGCGCCTTCAGGGCGCGCGGCGAGGACAGGAACCAGCGCGCCTTGGCCGCCAGAACGAGATAGGGCACCAGAACGACGAGCAACACGACGACCGTGATAGCGGCGAGTACCGCGTAGTCGCTCGCCGTGATCGTCGCCAGGTCGACGATAGTCGGCGTGATGGCGAGGTAGAAGATCATCGTCTTCGGATTGCCGAGGGTCACGGCGAGGCCTGCGGCGACGCTGGCCAACGCCCCGCCGCCGCCGCGGCGCGCCTCGACGGTCTCCGCCGTGATGCCGCTCGTCCAGAACGACCAGGCGAGCCAGGCGAGGTAGGCGACGCCGAGCCACTTGATGACGAGGAAGACGGCACCAAAAGTCTGCGCGACGAAGACGAGGCCGAGAACCACCGCGGTCAGGTAGGTGAGGTCGCCGACGACGAGGCCGAAGGCCATGAACAGCGAAGAGCGGAAGCCGGAACCGAGTGCGCGGGCGACCAGAGCGGTGACGCCCGGTCCGGGGATGGCGGCGGCGACGGCAAGCGCGCCGGAATAGGCGATGAAGCCGGTGAGGGTCATGGCAAGGGTTCCCGCATTGCGGCGGCTCTTATCGCACCGGCGTCTCGGCAGTAAAAGCCATTTCGGGTGATCGATCCATCAATGCCCGTGACAGGCGGCCGGCGCCTGGGTCAGCGAACAAGAAAACCCCTTCCCAGCTCGTCGCCATCCTCGACCCAGTATTCGGCTCTGCCGGAATAGTGCGCACGGCCGCCGACGCGGGCGACGATGCCCTGCCTGCCGTCGGCGAGCGCGACCTCACGCGCCACCTCGCCGGTGAAGCGCGAACCGACGATGCTGTCGAACAGGCGCGGCTGGCCGATGCCGACCTCGCCCCTGGCGTGCATGGCGGCGAGCCGGGCGGTAACGCCGGAGCCGGTCGGCGAGCGGTCGACCTCGGCCTCGGCGAAGACGCAGACGTTGCGCGTGGCGACCCCGCCCGACCCGTCACCGCCGTCGGTCAGGATCGACCCGTAGAGGAAGGCGAGGTCGGCGTGGTCGGGGTGGGCGAGCGGCACATCGCGCTTCGTCCGCTCGGTCAGCGCGGTGGCGGCGTCGACGAAGTCGCGGGCGCGGCTCGTGCCGAAGGAGAGGCCGAACTGGCGGCAGTCGGCCAGCGCGTAGAAGGCGCCGCCATAGGCGACGTCGAAGGCGATGCGGCCATAGCCGGGCAATTCGACGGAAAGGTCGCGGGCAAACAGGAAGGCGGGCACGCTTTCGAAGGAAACTGCGCCGGCCTTGCCGTCCTTCACCTCCACGGAGGCGACGACCATGCCGCACGGGCATTCGATGTTGACCGTCGTCACCGGCTCGACCGCGGCGACGATGCCCTGGTCGACGGCGTAGCGGCCGAGCGCAACGACAGCATGGCCGCACATCGTCGAATAGCCCTCGTTGTGCATGAACAGGACGGCGAGGTCGGCGCCGGGCAGGTCGGGCGCGACGGGCAGGACGCCGTACATGTCGTAATGGCCGCGCGGCTCGAACATCAGCATCCTGCGCAGATGGTCGAGGTTTTCGCGGACCCAGGCGCGCTTCTCGAGGATGGTGCCGCCGGGGATTTCCGGATAGCCCCCGGTGACGATCCGGACCGGCTCGCCGCCGGTGTGCATGTCGATGACGCTGAGCTTCTGCATGACGATTTCAAGCGGCGATCGGCCCGGATTGTCAAGCACGCCGCCTGCAGCTCATGCTGCGGATGACGGCGCGCGACGTCCGACCCCGGTCAGCCCTGCCCGAACAGCGCCTGCAGACGCCCGAAGGACACGCCCTGACGGGAGAACTCGAAACTGCCGTGGTCGAGGATCTCGCGTGCGGCCGCGTCGAGGCCGGAGAAAGCCGCCATAGCGAGCTTCGAACCGAGAGAGACGCGCTTCACGCCCGCCTCGGCCAGCGCCGCGACGGTAAAGCCCGGCACGGCTAGCACGTTGACCGGTTTCGTCACCGCCGAGCAGACCGCCCTGACCTGGTCCAGCGTCGTCAACCCCGGCGCATAGAGCACGTCGGCGCCGGCCTTTTCGAAGGCTTGCAGGCGGCGGATGGTATCGTCGAGGTCGGGGCGGCCGTGCAGGAAGTTCTCGGCGCGCGCCGTGAAAACGAAATCTGGCTTGAGTGCTCGTGCGGTTTCCGCCGCCGCGGCGATGCGCTCGACCGCGAGCGACAGGTCGTAGATCGGGTCCGATTCGTCGCCGGAGAAATCCTCGAGCGAACAGCCGGCGAGGCCGGCCGCCTCGGCGGCGGAGACCGTCTCGGCCGCCGAATCAGGGCTGTCGCCCTTGCCCTTCTCCAGGTCGGCCGACACCGGCAGCGGCGTCGCCGCGGCGAGTTCCCGGCAATGGGCGATCATCTCGTCGAAGCCAACGCCGCCGTCGGGCAGCCCACGCGAGAAGGCAAAGCCGGCACTGGTCGTCGCCAGTGCCTCGAAGCCGAGCGAGGCGAGGAACCGCGCCGAGCCGACGTCCCAGGGGTTGGAAATGACGAAAGCGCCGGGGCGCTCGTGCAATGCGCGGAAGGCCGCGCCCGTGTCCCTGTGCATGTTCGGCTCCATGGTCTCCCGCATCGCGCATGCTATGTTGGCGACAGCGGCGCTGCCAGACCGCAAGGCTAGCTGATCCGATCACTCCTGACAGCGGCGGGGTCGAACAACGCCAGGACCGCGTGCGCGCCGCCCTCAGGCGATGGCCATCAGGCCCGGCAATTCCCGCATATCGTCAAAGAGCACGCCGCCGGCGGCCGCCAGCTCGGCGGGGTCGTTGAAGGGGTCGCCGCAATAGGAGAAGACGGCCATGCCGGCGGCGCGCCCGGCGATCGTGCCGGCGACGCTGTCCTCGACGACGGCACAGGCGGCGGCGGAAAAGCCCATGACCTCGGCGGCGTGGAGGAAGAGGTCGGGGAACGGCTTGCCGCGCGCCACCATGGTCGAGCTGAACATGCGCCCCTCGAACAGCGGCAGCAGGCCGGTCACGCCGAGCGTGATCATCATCTTGGAGACACGCGCCGAAGACGCCACGCACCAGGCGAGGCCGGCGTCGCGGACCGCCTCGACCGCCTCGCGGACATGCGGGATCGCCTCGACGCCGGCGGCGAAGAGCTCAGGCAGCGCGGCGTTCCAGCGGTCGGGGAAATCCGCCCCGAGCGAGACGCCCGCAGCCTCCACCTCGGCCTGGACCGAAACCATGCTGCGGCCCATGAAGCGCCGCCGGCAGTCCTCGTAGGCGATCGGGAAACCGGCCTCTGTCAGCCATTCGGCCAGCCGCCGGTTGCCCAGCGCCTCGGTGTCGACGAGGACGCCGTCGCAGTCGAAGATGACCAGGTCCGGCCGCGCCGTGCGGCCCATCATGCGGTGCCCGTCGAGCCGAAGCCGCCGGAGCCGCGAACCGTCGCCGAGGCGAGGCTCTGTTCCTCGACGGCGAGACGCGCCACCGGGGCGATGACGACCTGGGCGACGCGCATGCCGCGGGTGACGGAGAAATCCTCGTCGCCGAGATTGACGAGCAGCACCTTCACCTCGCCGCGATAGTCGCTGTCGACCGTGCCCGGCGAGTTCAGGCAGGTGATGCCGTGCTTCAGTGCAAGGCCGGAGCGCGGCCGGACCTGGCCCTCGAAGCCGGCTGGGATCTCGAAGACGAGGCCGGTCGGCACCAGGGCGCGCTTGCCCGGCAGGATGAGCAGCGGCCGGTCTTCGGGCACGGCGGCGCGCAGGTCCATGCCCGCCGCGCCTCCGGTCTCGTAGGCGGGCAGCGGCAGGCCTTCCGAGTGGGGCAGGCGGACGACGACGAGAGAGGGTGGCATGAGACGGCGCTCCGGGCGTTCGGCTGCTCCTAGCCAGCGGTCCGGCACGCGGTCAATCGCCAATTGTCGCGATTCACTACGATCACGGGCTCACACGGGCAGCGCCGTGGTGTCCTTGATCTCCTCCATGACGAAGGAAGCCGAAACGTCGGCGAGCGGAACCCTGGCGATGAGGCGCTGGTAGAGCCGGTCGTAGGCCTTCACGTCGGCCACCCGGGCGCGCAGTACGTAGTCCAGATCGCCGCTCATCCGATAGACTCCGGTGATCTCCGGCAGGGTCGTCACCGCCGAGCGGAATTTCGCCAGCCATTCCGGATCGTGGTTCGAAGTGCGGACCATGATGAAGACGGATAGGCCGAGGCCGACCTTTTCGGCATCGACCAAGGCGACGCGGCCGGCGATGACGCCGTCGTCCTCCAGCCGTTTGACACGCCGCCAGCAGGCGTTGCGCGACAGATGCACGCGCTCGGCCAGCCGTTCGACCGAGAGCCCCCCGTCGCGCTGCAACTCGGCGAGGAGCCGGCGGTCGATTTCGTCAATTTCTTCGGACATTGCGGGATGTTTATCCCACATTTTCGTCAATCGGAAGAAAATTCGAGAAACATTCTCACCATTCGCGGTGCAATCCTTGTCCAAAACGAGAGGGAGTTCCGCCATGACTTCGCGCACGACGCAATTGTTCACCCGCCACCCGGCCTCGGTCGGCGAGACCTATTTCGGCCACATGGCGTTTGCCGCGTGGTTCGCCTCGCGCCTGTTCGCCGCCGGCGGCGCCGCCCTCGTTCACGCTTTTTTGCCGTTTCTGTTCGAGACTACGGCAAGCGGGATCATCCGCGAGCTCTACGAGCGGACGAGCAAGAGGGGCAGGACGGGCTGATGTGCCGGTGGGCGGCCTATCTGGGCGAGGAGGTGTTCCTCGAGGACATCGTCACCGCGCCATGCCATTCGCTGATCGCCCAGAGCCATCATGCGCTGGAAGCCAAGACCCCGACCAACGGCGACGGCTTCGGCGTCGCCTGGTACGGCGCACGGCCGGAGCCCGGCCTCTACCGCGACATCCTGCCGGCGTGGTCGGACCCTAACCTGAAGAGCCTCTGCCGGCAGATCCGCTCCGGCCTGTTCCTCGCCCATGTACGCGCTGCGACCGGCGGCGCCACCAGCCGCGCCAACTGCCACCCCTTCGTCGCCGGGCGCTGGAGCTTCATGCACAACGGCCAGATCGGTGGCTTCGAGAAGATCCGCCGGCCGCTGGAAGGCGCGCTCGACGATACGTTCTACGACCACATGGAAGGCACCACCGATTCGGAACTGCTGTTCCTGCTGATGCTGCAGGACGGGCTCGACCGCGATCCAGAAGGCGCGCTGGCGCGCGCGGCGGGACGCGTCATCGAAGCCTCGCGGCGCGCCGGCACGGAACCCGCGCTGAAGCTGACGGCGGCCTTCTCCGACGGCGAGCGCCTGCACGCGGTACGTTATGCCAGCGAAGGCCACGCGCCGACGCTCTATGCCGCCGCGACCATGGGCGGCCGCTGCCTGGTGTCGGAGCCCTTCGACCGCGAGGGCGCCCAGTGGCACGCGGTGCCGCCCGGCAGCTTCGTCACCATGACGCGCGACGGCGTCACCATCCGGCCGTTCGTGCCGGAGACAGCCGGCCGGCGCCTGGCGCGGGCCGGATAGGACGGCCCGCGGCCGCGACACGGTCCCGCCCCGTCAGACGATCTTTCCCGGGTTCATGATGTCGAGCGGGTCGAAGGTCCGCTTCAGCGCTCGCATCGCCTCGACAGCGACGGCGCCGTGTTCCTCGACGAGGAAGTGCTTCTTGCCCTCGCCGATGCCGTGTTCGCCGGTGCAGGTTCCTTCCATGGCCAGCGCGCGGGCGGCGACGCGATCGACGAAGGCGCGGGCACGCTCGACCTCGGCCGGATCGTCCATCATGACCAGCGGTGAGGCATGGAAGTTGCCGTCGCCGACATGGCCGACGATCGGAGCGATGATTCCGGTGGCTTCGATATCGCGCTTGGTCTCGGCGACGCATTCGGCCAGGCGCGAGATGGGCACGCAGACGTCGGTGACGACGACGCTGGCACCTGGGCGATACGAGCGGAGCGCCCAGAACACGTCGTGGCGGGTGCGCCAGAGCCTTGCCCGCTCGTCAGCGTCCCGCGCCCATTCGAACGGGCCGGAGGCATAGTCGGCGACGATCTCGCCAAAGCGCTCCGCCTGTTCGGCGACCCCGGCCCCGCTCCCGGTGAACTCGACGAAGAGCGTCGGGCGCTCGGGCAGCCCGAGGCGGGAATGCGCGTTGCAGACACGGATCTGTACCTCGTCGAGCAGTTCGATGCGGGCGATCTGCAGGCCCGATTGGATCGCCGCGATCGCCGCGTCGCAAGCCGCCGCGACGCTCGGGAAAGGACAGACCCCAGCCGAGACCGCCTCGGGAACTCCGTGGAGGCGCAGCGTCAATTGCGTGATGATGCCGAGCGTGCCCTCGGCGCCGACGAACAACCGGGTCAGATCGTAGCCGGCGGACGACTTGCGGGCGCGCCGGGACGTGGTCATCACCTCTCCGGAGGGCAGGACGACACGCAGGGCTAGCACGTTGTCCTTCATCGTGCCGTAACGGACCGCAGTCGTGCCGGAGGCGCGGGTCGAGGCCATGCCACCGATCGAGGCGTCGGCGCCGGGATCGACGGGGAAGAATAGGCCGCTGTCGCGGAGATGCTCGTTCAGCGTCCTGCGAGTAAGGCCCGGCTCGACCGTGCAGTCGAAATCCTCGACGCGCACGGCAAGCACCCGGTTCATGTCACGCAGGTCGAGACAAAGGCCGCCCTGCGGTGCGTTGACGTGACCCTCGAAGGATGTACCGGCGCCGAACGGGATGACCGGCACCCGATGACAAGCGCAGATTCGCACCGCCTCCTGCACTTCTGCCTCCGAGAGCGGGAAGGCAACCGCGTCGGGTGGCTCGCCGGCAACCCATGTGGTGGTGTTGGCATGCTGCTCGCGAACCGGGCGGGCAACCGACAGTCGTTCGCCGAAGAGGCTTTCCAGTTCGGGGCGTGCAGAGAGGAAGGCGGATTCGGGCAGGCGGACTGGCATAGCGACGGACATGACAAGACCCTCCCTGGATCGATCGAGGCTCATCTTCGCGCATGCGCGCAGTCGAAAAATATACTAATGGGTATACGTTCCGGAGGATCCGCCGTGGCCCGAGGCGACAAGACCCGCGAGCGCATCGCCGCAGCAGCATTCCGGCTGTTCCGACAGAAGGGATTCCTGCGCTCCGGCGTCGACGAGATCGCCGATGCGGCGGGCGTGACCAAGCGGACGCTCTATGCTCATTTCGGCAGCAAGGACGAACTCCTGGCACGGGTCATGGCAACGCAGGCCGATCTCGCGCTCGACGTCTTCCGGACCGATTTCGCGCCGGATGCCGGCAGCGCAGCGGAGATCGTCGCGACCCTGTTCCGCGACCTCGGGCGTTGGGCGTCGACACCGCGCTGGGCCGGACCCGGCTATTCGCGACTGGTCGCCGAACTCGCCGACCTGCCGGGCCATCCCGCGCGCGCCATCGCCCGCCGCCACAAGGGCGAACTCGAAACACTCTTGGCAGAAAGACTCGTATTGGCCGGAATCGGCAGCGGTCGCGTGCTGGCGCGCCAGATCTGGTTGCTGATGGAAGGCGCGATGATGACGATGCTCATCCATGGCGATCCGGCCTATGTCGAGGCGGCGGCGGGCGCAGCGCTCGATCTTCTCGCCGGCCATCAGGCCGCCGGCGGCAAGGAGGAGGCGACGCCATGAGGGTGCACGGCAGCCGAATCGCCCGCCCGCCGGCCGCGCTACCAGGCGCGGCCGGTCTCCTGGCGATAGAGCGCCGGGAGGAAATTCTCGAACATGCCGACCTCCTCGATGTTGTGACGCAGCCAGGCGCGGCCGTGTGCGTCGTCGAAGGCCAGCCGCGCGAGTAGCGGATTGGCGAGTCGCAGGACGGGACTGGACGTGCCGACGATCAGGCAGTTCTCGTAGAGCGTGCCGTCCGCCACCGGCACAAACGTGTATTCCATGCGCGCCATGCCGGTGCGCCCGAGCACCTCGGGATTGTGGATGAAACCGCCCTCGTCGAGGCGCTCGATGTGGGTGACGGTATCGACGACGAACTTCTCGTTGCGGCCGAGCACCTCGATCAGGCGGATCTCGGCGCCGGGGCCGACCGTTCCATCGGGAAGGCGCCGCGCGTAGCTCGCGTGCACGTGGTCCTGCGGGTGCCAGAAGCGGTAGCGGTTGTAGCGCCGCCCGGCGAACTCGATCGTCCCCTCCAGATTGCGGAACCACCAGGACAGCATCGAGGGTGTCACACCGCGGACGACGTCGTGGCGGATCCAGTACTTCATGCGGCCGTCGGGCAAGATCTCCACGCCGGTGTCGGCGGACGAAACCGGCTTCAGGGCGAAGGGAAGGTCGAGCGGCAGCGGCAGCCCCGCATAGCGGGGCGGCAGGGGGCGGGATTCGTCGGAGAAGGGAAGGACGGGCGAAACGATTGCGGACATCGGAGGTCTCCAGGGGTATATGTATAGCGCATGCTTTACATTTATTACCTGTACATCGGATACTAGGATATGTAAAGTACCCGCGATACAATTTGGATTCCCCGCATGAACGACACACCCGACGGCGCGCGCGGCAGGCCCGGCCGCAAGCCCTCCCCGGCCATTCGATCGGCGATCCTGCGCGCCGCGGTGGCGCTCTTCGCCGAACGCGGCGCGGAGGCCGCGACGACGCGCGAGATCGCGGCGGCAGCGGAGACCACAGAACGCACGCTGTTCAAGCATTTCGGCAGCAAGGCCGGCCTGGTGCAGAGCGTCATCGCGGAGGTGGCGCTCGACCTGATGCGCCAGGACGCGTTCGCGCGGGTGTACGACCCCCGGCCGTTCACGCGGGCCGAGCTGGCGGAATGGCACCGGGCGTTCCTCGCCGAGCGGATCGCGACCGCGGAGCGCTCGCCTGACAACTACCGGGTCCTGCTCGGCGAACTGCTGCGCGACGAGACCTTTCGCGAGCGCTTCGCCGAGCTGTGGCTGTCGAGCGTGTTCAAGCCTCTCGTGGCGCACCTCGGACGTCTGCAGGAGAAAGGCGAAATCGCGGCGACGCAGGCGCCGGAGGCCTTGGCCGGCGCCTTCTTCAGCCTCAACCTCGGCTATCTTGTCTCGCGCTTCGCCCTGTCGCCGGTGCGCGGCTGGACGACCGCGCAGGACATCGAGACCATCTCGTCGCTGTTCCTCGCCGCCTGCGGGCTGCCGGACGAACCACCAGATCCGAGCTGATGGAAAAGTTCAGCGCGGCCGGGTCGAGTAGACGACACCCGCCGCCACGGAAAGAAACGCCGCCGCGACGAAGCCCATGGCGAGCAGCCAGCCCGCGTCGAAGAACACCCCGCCGATCGCCGAACCGATCGCCTGTCCGACATAGATCGCCGAACTGTTCAGCGCGATCGCCGCGCCCGCGAGCGAAGGAACGGCCGCGGCGAGACGCCCCTGCTGCAGCGAATTGGAGGATGCGAAGCCGAGGCCCCATAGCGCGCCGCCGGCAAGCATGACGGGGAGATGGCCGCCACCGGCTGCGAAGCCCAGTGCGCCGACTACCATAAGACCAAAGCAAAGCAGCGACGTGCGGTAGACACCGAGGCTGCCAACCAGCCGGGTCGCGCCGAGATTGCCGAGGAAGCCGGAGACGCCGAACACCGCGAACATGACGGCGATCTCGTTGGCGGTAGCGCCGGCCAAACCGGCCAGCAGCGGCCCGAGAAAGGTGAAGACGACGAACTGCCCGGCCGCGCTGATGGCCGTCGCCGCGATCAGCGAGACGACGAGGCGGCTGGAGAAAAGCGTGCCCCAACTGGACAGCGACATGGCCGGGGCGCGCAGGCCGGTCGGTACGGGAAGCCAGACCAGCAGCGCCGCGACCGCGGCGCCGAGGCCGAGTGCGACATGGATCGAGCGCCAGCCGAACTGCCCGGCGCACCAGGCGACGAGTGGCAGACCGGCGGCGACCGAAAGCGACCAGCCGAGGAAGATGAAGGAGATGGCGGCGGGGCGCTCTTTCTCCGGGACCATCATGGCGATGGTGCTCGCCGCCTGCGGCGTGAAGATCGCGGCGGCGGCCATCGATACCAGGCGGAGCAGCAGGAGAACGGTCATGTCCGGCGCCAAGGCGGAGCCGGCATGGCCGACGGCCAGCATGGCGAGGCTGGCGGCGAGCAGCCGGCGTCGGTCGAGCCCATTGGTCGCCCAGGCGACCAGCGGCGAGCCGATGCACAGCACCACCGCGCCCGCGGTGATCAGCAGCGCCGCGCGCGTCACCGGAACGCCGAGGCCGGCCGCGAGGTCGCGGATCATGCCCGCGGGCGCCAGGATCGACAGGCCGATGAAAAAATTGCCGAAGAGCAGCGCGAAGGCGGCGAAGCGCGTCGATACCGGCGCAGCCGAGGCCGCGCGGCCGGAAGTTGCGGACATGGGACGGGGCTCCAGCTCGAGGGCGCCTCCGACCTTACAGTAAGATTGTTCAAGGTGAAACAATCATCCCGCCAGGATCTGTCAGCATCGCGTGATCCAGGCGCACCGGCCACGGACCCGAGGATTCGACAGGTTCCTGACAGAGCCTGTCAGCAGCGCGTTGTAAGTTTCCCGCCCGACGGAGATTCGCCATGGATGAAACCGACCGCCCCTCCTATCCCGCGCTGAAGGAGATCTTCGACCGCGCCCGACTGGCCTCGATCGGGGACGCCGCTGCCGAAATCGTTCCCGGTTTCGACCGCGGCCGCTTCATGGCGGCGGCGACGAAGGAGCTCGACGATCTCGGCATCATGCAGCGCATGCGGCAGACGGCGGTGGCGATGGAAGCGGCGCTGGCAATGCCGTTCCCGAAGGCCGCCGGGTTGCTGCGCGAACTGGCGCCGCGCATCGACCACGGCTTCGCTGCCATCGCGCTTTGCGAATATGTTGCGTTCTTCGGCCGCGACCATTTCGACCTGTCGATAGAGGCGCTGCACGACCTTACGCGCTTCGGCTCGGCGGAGTTCGCCATCCGCCACTTCCTCGCCGCCGATTTCGACCGCACGCTTGCGGTGATGCGCGGCTGGACCGGCGATCCCGACGAACACGTGCGGCGGCTTTCGAGCGAAGGCTCGCGGCCACGCCTGCCTTGGTCGTTCCGCCTCGACCGCGCCATCGCCGATCCCTCGCACACCTTCCCGATCCCCGAGGCGCTGCGCGACGATCCCAGCGCCTATGTGCGCAAGTCGGCCGCCAACCACCTCAACGACATCGGCAAGGATCACCCGGACTGGCTGCTCGACCGGCTGGAGACCTGGCCCGTCGGCACAGCGGAGGTGCGCTGGGTCGTGCGCCACGCGCTACGGACCTTGGTGAAGAAGGGCGGCCCGCGGGCGCTCGCGCTGATCGGCGCGACGGGAGCGGCCAAGGTCAACGTCGAGGCATTCTCGGTGACGCCCGCGCGGTTGCGGCTTGGTGAGCGCCTGAGAATCGCCGCCCGTCTGGTTTCGACAGGGCCGGAGCGGCAGAGGCTCGTCGTCGACTACGCCGTCCACTACGTGAAGAAGAACGGCGTGACCTCGCGCAAGGTCTTCAAGCTGCGCGAGGTCGACCTTGCGCCGGGCGCCGCGTGGGAAGCCGCGACCAGCCAGGTGGTGCGCGACTTCACCACCCGCTCGCACAATGCCGGCCGCCACAGAATGGAGCTGATGGTCAACGGCGCGGTGCTCGCCGAGACGGCCTTCGACTTAGTCGTCTAAGGCCGGCGAAGGCCGGCGAAGGCCGGGCGAGGATTTCTCGACAGTCGCGCGCCGCGCCGCTATAAGCCCGCGCAACCGAACGGAACCCCATTCATGGCCGAGACGATTGAACAGGCGGTCGCGCGCCGCCGGACATTCGCGATCATCGCGCACCCGGACGCCGGCAAGACGACACTGACCGAGAAGCTGCTGCTCTTCGGCGGCGCCATCCAGCTCGCCGGCGAGGTCAAGGCGAAGAAGGACCGCATGAACACGCGCTCCGACTGGATGAAGATCGAGCGCGAGCGCGGCATCTCGGTGGTCACTTCGGTGATGACCTTCGAATACGGCGACAACGTCTTCAACCTGCTCGACACGCCCGGCCACGAGGACTTCGCTGACGACACCTATCGGACGCTGTCGGCGGTCGATTCGGCCGTCATGGTGATCGACGCGGCGAAGGGCATCGAGCCGCGCACGCTGAAGCTGTTCGAAGTCTGTCGGCTGCGCGACATCCCGATCGTCACTTTCGTCAACAAGATGGACCGCGAGGCGCGCAACACCTTCGAGATTCTCGACGAGATCGAGGCGAAGCTGGCGCTGGACACGGCGCCGATCACCTGGCCGATCGGCCAGGGCAAGACCTTTTCCGGGACCTACCACCTCGCCGGGAACGCGGTGCGCCGTAGCGACGAGGAGACCGAGCGGACGCCGGTGCACGGCCCGGATTCCAACCGCGCCGCCGGCCTCCTGCCGATGAACGAGCGCGACGCCTTCATCGAGGAGCTGGAACTCGCCCGCGAGGCGTGCCGGCCGTTCGACCTCGACGCCTTCCGCGAGGGGCACCTGACGCCCGTCTTCTTCGGCTCGGCGCTGCGCAATTTCGGGGTGCGCGACCTGATCGAGGCGCTCGGCGACTGGGCGCCGCCGCCGCGCGCGCAGGAGGCCGACACCCGCAAGGTCGAGGCGACCGAGGAGAAGATGACCTCCTTCGTCTTCAAGATCCAGGCAAACATGGACCCCAACCACCGCGACCGCATCGCCTTCGTGCGCGTTTGCTCGGGCAGGCTGCAGCGCGGCATGAAGGCCAAGCTGGTCAGGACCGGAAAGCCGATAAGCCTGTCGGCGCCGCAGTTCTTCTTCGCCAGAAGCCGCATCACCGCCGACGAGGCCTTCGCCGGCGACGTCGTCGGCATCCCCAACCACGGCACGCTCAGGATCGGCGACACGCTGACGGAGGGCGAGGAGATCCTGTTCCGCGGCGTGCCCAACTTCGCGCCGGAGATCCTGCGGCGCGTCCGGCTCGGCGACGCGATGAAGGCGAAGAAGCTGAAGGAAGCGCTCGAGCAGATGGCCGAGGAGGGCGTCGTCCAGCTGTTCCTGCCCGAGGACGGCTCGCCGTCGATGGTCGGCGTCGTCGGCGCGCTGCAGCTCGACGTGCTCAGGGAGCGCCTGTCGGCGGAGTACACGCTGCCTGTCGATTTCGAGATGGCGCGCTTCACCGTGTGCCGCTGGATCTCGGCCGACGAGCCGCTGGAGCTGCAACGATTCATGGACGCCCATCGCGGAGACATGGCGCGCGACCTCGACGGCGACCCGGTGTTCCTCGCCCCGCACGAATTCGGCCTGAGATACGAGGCCGACCGCTGGAAGCAGATTCGCTTCGCCGCGATCAAGGACTACCAGGTGAGGGACGCGGCGTAGCTCAGGCCGCGCGGCGCCCGTCCTTCAGGCCGCCGACCGGCACGTTCGCTTCGCGCAACGCGTCGACGATCGCCTCGCGGCCGTCGGCGGTTTCCTGCATCGCCTCGTCGAAGACGCGGAACGTGTTGCGCCCGGCCGCCTTCGCCGCATAGAGCGCGACGTCGGCCTTCGAGGCAAGGTCGCGGGCGGCCTGCGCCGCCGGCGCGAGCACGACGCCGATCGAGACGCCGATCTCGGCGACGCGGCCCGTCACGACGAAAGGCGTGCCGAGTTCGCGGATGATGCTCGACGACAGCGAGGAGACCTGGTCGACGGAGCGCACGTCGCGCTGGATGATGGCGAATTCGTCGCCGCCCATCCGGGCGACCGTGTCGGCGCCGGTGACCAGCGCCCTGAGGCGCCGGGCAACCTCCCTGAGCAGTTGGTCTCCGGCCTCGTGGCCGAGCGTGTCGTTGACCTGCTTGAAGCGGTCGAGATCGAGCGCGAGCAGCGCCACGCTGGTGCCGCCCCGTCCGGTCGCCGACAGGGCCTCCTCGAGCTGCTGGTTGAAGTGGGTGCGGTTGGCTAGCCCGGTGAGCGGATCGTGATTGGCGCGGAACTCCGCCTCGGCGCGACCTACCTCCAGCGCCGACGTGGTGCGCAGCAGGCTGCGCAGCAGGTAGACGAGCACAAAGCCGACGATGGCGAGCGCGGCGACCATGGCGGGCAGGGTCTCCCGCAGGATGAGCGCGCCGGGCCGGTCGGGGGTCCAGCTGAACCAGCCGACCGTCTCGCCGGCTTCCGTCTTCAGCGGCAGCTGCGCCCGCAAGGCGTCGGTGGGCGCGGCTGCGGAGAATTGCGGCGCCTCGATGAAGTAGCTGTCGGTGAACTGGTCGCCCAACGCGCCGTCGAGGAAGCGGACGGCGACGAGGAAGCTCTCGCCGCCGGGCTCCAGCCTCAGTTCGTCCTCGCCCGATTCCGACACGATGACGCTGACGCCGACATGGGCGGGGCGGCCGTCGATGACGGCCGGGGCGGCGACGTGTGGAACGGTCTCGGCATTGCCCCCCTGATGGGCGGCGAGCGCACCCGCCGCATCGATCGCCTTCAGCCGCTCGACCATCGGCCCGATCGCGGCGCGGTCGGCGTCGAAGCGCTCGGGGGCGGTGCGGCCGCCACCGTGCATGGCGTAGAGCGGCTTGCCGGCGTGGTCGAGAACGTAGATGCGATCGAAGGCGCCGGCGTCGTAGAGTTCGGACGCCATGTTAGCGTCGATCCAGTCGGCATCCGCCTCGGCGAGCGCGGTGACCGCCTCGTCCCAGGCGGAATAGTAGTCCTGGTGCCCGACGAGAGCTTCCGTCTCCCGGGCGATGACCTGCTCGGCGAGGCGCGTCTCGCGCTGCAGCGCGCGCTCGTCGCTGCGCGCCGTCGCCCACAGGGCGAAGCCCGCGACCGTCACGCCGGTGATGCCGACCGCCAGGATAACCGGCAGCATGACCCGGTGTGAGAATGAACGCGTCCCGCTTCCGCCGACCTTGCCGACCATCCGACATCCCCCCACTCGATGGCCGATCCTGGCGCGGCGGCGCTGAAGAAGACGTAAGGGAAGGCTGGCGCCGGCGAGGGAATTTTCGCCGCTGGTTAAGGGAGTGCTATCGACGCGGCGGCGCCGCGCGTCGCTCAGCGGCCTTCGAAGGCGCGCTCCAGCGCGGCGATGTCGAACTTCACCATGGACAGCATCGCCTCGGTGAAGCGGCGGACCCGGTCGCGGTCCGGATGGCTCATCATCTCGCCCATCGCCGCCGGCACGATCTGCCACGAGAGGCCGTAGCGGTCGCGCAGCCAGCCGCACTGCTCGGCCTGGCCGCCATCGAGCAGGCGGTCCCAGTAGCGGTCGATTTCGGCCTGGTCGGCGCAGTTCACCATGAACGAGATCGCATGGTTGAACGGGTCCAGCGGCCCGGCGCCGATCGCCATGAACGGCTGGCCGGCGAGCGTGAACTCGACGACCTTGACAGACCCGGCGGGGCCGCTCGGCGCGTCGGCCTCGATCGCGGTGACGCGGTCGAGACTGGAATCCGGGAAGATCGCGACGTAGAAGGCGGCCGCCTCCTCGACATGATCGACGAACCAGAGGTGCGGGGTGATCTTCGCGATGCTCGCCATCGATCCTCCTCCCCTCAGGCGCCGACGTCGACGATGACTTCAAAGCCGCCGAAGACGAGACGCTTCCCGTCGAACGGCATGGCGACCTCGCTCATCCGCGGGTCGTTCATGATCTTCGCGTTGCCCTCGTCGCGTACGGCTCTGGAAGGCCAGAACACCCAGGAGAAGACGACGCTCTCGCCCTCCTCGGCGTTCACCGCACGATAGAAATCGGTGACCTTGCCGTGGGAGACGTCGTCGCCCCAGCATTCGACCACGCGTTCGGCGCCGGCATCGAGCCAAAGCGCAGACATCCTCGCAGCGACCTCGCGATAGGCCTCGCGATTGCCCTGCGGCACTGGGATGACAAATCCGTCGACGTAGCTCATTGCCGCTCCTCCCTCAGGCCGCGTCGGCGGCGTCGCCCGACGCCATTGCGGCGGCGACATCCATCCACATGACTTCCCAGATGTGGCCGTCCGGATCCTCGAAGGAGCGCCCGTACATGAAGCCGTAGTCCTGCTGCGGCCCGGGATCGGCGCGACCGCCGGCGGCCACCGACTTCGCCACCATGTCGTCGACGTCGTCGCGGCTGTCGGCCGACAGGCAGATCAGAACCTCGCTGGTGGCGCGGGCGTCGGCGATCGCCTTCGGCGTGAATTGGCGGAACTTGTCGTGGGTAAGGAGCATGACGTGGATGGTGTCGGAAAACACCATGCCCGACGCGGTGGAATCGCTGAACTGATCGTTCTTCACCGCGCCGATCGCCTGGTAGAAGGCGGTGGCGCGGGCGAGATCGGCGACGGGAAGGTTGATGAAGACCATCTTCGGCATCGGGGTGCTCCTTTCACACGACAGCGATTGCGGCCGGCCCTTGTTAGCGCTATCTGTTATCAAAGGCAACTTGTTAGTTAGAAATTATAACCTCAATGACCGAAAACAGTCGACGACGCTATGACGACGCCTGCGCGACCGCCCACGCTATGGACCTCGTCGGCGAACGCTGGGCGCTATTGGTAATCCGCGAACTGATGTTCGGCCCGAAGCGCTTCAGCGATCTCAGGGCCGATCTTCCCGGCATCAGCGCCAATGTCCTGACCCAGCGCCTCGAAGGCCTGGAGGCGGCCGGCATCGTGACGCGGCGCAGGCTTCCGCCGCCGACGCCGGTGCAGCTCTACGAACTGACCGAATGGGGCGCCGAGGCCGAGCCGATCTTCCAGTCGCTCGGCCGCTGGGCGGCGCGCTCGCCGCTGCACGACCCGACGCTGCCTTTCAGTGCCTCGTCGCTGTTCCTGTCCTTCCGCACCATGTTCGATCCTGCGCGCGCCGGGGACCTAGCCGCCTCGATCGGCTTCCGCATCGGCAAGGAGCGTTTTCTCGTGCGCATCGCCGGCGGCGGCCTGACGGCGGAGCGGCGGGCCTTCGAGAAGGCCGACGTCGTCTTCTCGGGCACGGCGCAGACGATCGCGGCGGTCGTCTACGGCGGCGTGCCGATTGCCGCGATGATCGACGCTGGCATGCTCGCCGTCAACGGCGACCGGGCGTTGGCGGAGCGGTTCACCGGGCTGTTCCCGCTGCCCGGCAAGGCGGAGCGGGCTGGCGCCGCCGGCACCGAACTCGCCGGGTCGTAGAATTTTCCACTACTGATCCCGCTCCGTCTCGTTTGCGTTTTTCGTTTCCGCCGGCAAAACGCCGCTGCGATCCTCGCGGCCGCCGTCTGGCGCGCTAGAATCCCGTGCACCGAAGAGACATGGGAGCACCGAGATGGGCCTTCGCATCAACCAGACCGCGCCGGACTTCAACGCCGAGACCACGCAGGGAACGATCCGCTTCCACGAGTGGATCGGCGACGGCTGGGCCGTTCTCTTCTCGCATCCGAAGAATTTCACGCCGGTGTGCACGACCGAGCTCGGCACGATGGCCGGCGTCGCCGGCGACTTCGCCAGGCGCGGCGTCAAGATCATCGGCATCTCGGTCGACCCGGTCGAGAGCCACACGAAATGGAAAGCCGACATCCGGGTCGCGACCGGCCACGACGTCGACTACCCGCTGATCGGCGACAAGGACCTCAAGGTCGCCAAGCTCTACGACATGCTGCCGGAGGATGCGGGCGAGACGTCGGAAGGCCGCACGCCGGCCGACAATTCCACCGTACGCTCGGTCTACGTCATCGGGCCGGACAAGAAGATCAAACTGATCCTCACCTATCCGATGACGACGGGACGCAACTTCGACGAAATCCTCAGGGCCATCGATTCGATCCAGCTGACCGCGAAGCATCAGGTGGCGACGCCGGCCAACTGGAAGCAGGGCGACGACGTCATCATCACCGCCGCCGTCTCCAACGAGGACGCGGTGAAGCGCTTCGGCGCGTTCGAGACGATCCTGCCCTACCTGCGCAAGGCCAAGCAGCCCGCCGCCTGAAGGCGGGCCGCATCCTCCCCGACGACGCGCCCGGCAATCCGCCGGGCGCAGGATCGCCCAAGGACGCCCTCAGCTGCCGTGCCGGGTGCGCCAGCTGTCGACGTAGCTCTCGCGGGCGTCGCGCGAATAGGGCACGGGCGAAACCTTGACGCGGATTTCCATCTGCCGCGAGCGCTCGACCGTGGTCTTGCCCGAGCCGCCGTCCGGCTCGCCCCATACCAGCGTCAGCACGTCGCCTTCGCGGACGTCCGCATCGACGGTGCCGAGCGACAGCATGCGGCGCTCGTTGTAGCTGTAGCCGGCGAACATGGAGAGGCCGACCATGCGGCCATCTTGCATGACACGGTCATAGCTCGACGAGGCGTAGTTCGACAGCGGCAGGTCCATGAACTTCACGTTCGAACCGTCCTCGAACATGGTGGCGAAGGCCGCAATCACGTCTTCCGGATTCCACTCGAAGGTCACCTTGCGACGATGCTGCCGGCCGGCCATCGCCTCGAGCGCAGCGCGGCCGACGAAGTCGTGGTCGAACTTGACGTAGATGCCGTATCCGAGGTCCCACGGCGTCAGGTAATAGTCCTCGATGTTGCTGGAAACATAGGAACCGCCGATAGCGCCAGTCGCCTCGTAACCGTTGCCCGGCAACCACTCGCGGTAGGCCTTCAGCGCCTCGCCGGTGTAGATCGCCGGTAGCGGCGACGGGATCCAGCCGGATTCCAGGGTGTTCGTCGCATAGGCGCGGCTGCCGACCGGGACGATGCCGTGCTCCTCGCCCGCGGCGAGGATCGCGTCGCGGATCAGGTCGTAGTCCTCGTAGGCGCCGTAGAGCTCGAGGCCGGGGACACCGGCCATGCCGTGGCGTAGCGCGCGGACCTTTTTGCCGGCGACGTTGATCCAGTCCATGTTGAAGAACTTGATCTCCGGCACCGGGCCGCCGTTGAGCTTCTCCAGGATCGCCGGGGCGTTCGGTCCCTGCACCTGGAAGCGGTAGTGACGCCGCACGACCGGCTTGCCCTGGGGACGCGACGGCGAGCGCGGGTCTTCCGTCAGCTTTACGTCGTAGCCGCCGGTCGCAGCGTTGAACTGGACCCAACTCACCGTCGGCGCGCGTCCGACCAGATTGAACTCGGTGTCGCTCTCGCGGAACATGATGACGTCGCCGATGACGTGCCCGGCGGGCGTGACGGGCACGAAGTGCTTGGCCTTGCCCGGCACGAAGCCCTTCAGCGAGTTGATGGCGAGGTGGGAGAGCAGCTTCTCTGCGTCCCGCCCCTCTACCTTGAGCTCGGCCATGTGGTGCGACTGGTCGAACAGCACGGCGCTGTCGCGCCAGGCGCGCTGCTCGTCGCGCCAGTTGGTGAATTCCGGCGCGACCACTGGATAGACATAGGCGCCGATGCGCGAATTGCGCAGCATGTCGACCGGATTGCCGACCTGGCGCAGCTTGTCTTCGAGATTCCTGTAAGCCATCGATTCTTCCTCCCTTTCCGCTGCAATGGACAGGCGATGCAAGCCTCCCCATCGCAAATGTGTATACACACACTCCGATATCAGGCCTTCGTCAAGCCTGGAACGGGATGCTGCGGCAATTTTTCTGGGTGAATGTATACAGGTTGCATGTAATCGATAGCGCCGGCCGGATTGGGGGCCGGACGCCTGGGGCGGCGAACTGGCCGTTGCGGCGGCTGTTCAGGACAGGTCGGCGCGGACGATCTCGAAAAGCACGACCGGCGCGCCGTGGTAGGCGGTGCGGTCGAACTCGCGGAAGCCGTGACGGGCAGCCAGCCGCAGGGAAGGCGCGTTGTCGGGATCGATCAGGCAGGTGATGCGGCGGCCGGGATGGTTCACCCGCGCCCAGCCGAGGATGGCCTCCAACAGCTCGCTGCCGAGGCCCTTGCCGTGGACGTCGGGAGCCAGCGCCCAGCCCGCTTCCATCGTTCCTTCGATGCTCGGCGCAAGGTCGCGCTTCAAGTCGTGGAAGCCGGCTTCGCCGAGATATCGCCCGCTCGCCCGGTCGGTCACCGCCCAGAAGCCGAAGCCCATGCGCGCCCACATGCCGGCGTGGCGGAGAAAACGCACCCAGGATTCTTCGCGGGAATAGGTGCGCCCGCCGATGTAGCGGACGACTTGCGGGTCGGCCCAGAAGGCGCAGTGGGCGTCGAAATCTGCGTCGCGATGGCCGCGCAGGATGAGCCGTGGCGTCTCGATCGTCGGGATGTCGGGCATCATCGAAACGGGCAAGCGGACGCCGCCGCCGTTCATGCGGACGCGGCCTCGAGCCGATCGGCGATCAGTGCGGCAAGCCTCTCGGCGACGCCCTCCTTGGTCATTTCCGGCCATCCGTCGACGCCGGCCGCCGAGACGATGCGGACGAGATTGCGGTCACCGCCCATGACGCCGGAGCCGCCGATGCCGCTTTCCGGCGAAACGTCGTTGGCGACGATGAAGTCGGCGCCCTTCTTCGCCAGCTTCGCCTCGGCGTTGGCGATGACGTTTGCGGTCTCGGCGGCAAAGCCGACGACGACGGCAGGCCGCTTGGCGTGATGGCCGACGGTGGCCAGGATGTCGGGGTTCTCGACCATCGAAAGGATGGGCGGCGCCGAGCCGGCCACTTTCTTGATCTTCTGGCCAGCGGCGCTCTCCGTGCGCCAGTCGGCGACCGCGGCAACGAAGACCGCGGCATCGGCCGGCAAGAGTTCCATCACGGCGGCCTGCATCTGTCGCGCCGTCTCGACATGGATCGTCGTCACGCCAGCCGGATCGGCGATGGCCACCGGCCCGGAAACGAGGCGGACGTCAGCGCCGAGGTGCGCAAGCGCTGCCGCGATGGCGTGCCCCTGCTTGCCCGACGAACGGTTGGCGATGTAGCGGATCGGGTCGATCGGCTCATGGGTCGGGCCGGATGTTACGATGATGCGCCGGCCGGCGAGTCGCCGGCCCGCCGACAGGAGGTCTTCGACCGCGGCCACGATCTCCAGCGGCTCGGCCATGCGGCCTTCGCCCGCCTCGCCCGCTTCAGCCATCTCACCGCGGCCGGGCCCGACGAAACGCACGCCGTCGGCGAGCAGGAGGTCGCGGTTGCGCCGGGTCGCCGGATGCGACCACATGCGCGGGTTCATGGCCGGCGCCATCAGCACCGGCTTGTCGGTGGCGAGCAGCACGGCCGAGGCGAGGTCGTCGGCGTGGCCGCCGGCGAGCTTCGCCATCAGGTCGGCGGTGGCGGGCGCGATGACGATCAGGTCGGCCTCCCGCGACAGGCGGATGTGGCCGACATCGTGCTCGTCCTGCCGGTCGAAGAGGTCTGTGAAGACGTGGTCGGCGGACAGCGCGCCGACCGACAGTGGCGTGACGAACTCCTGCGCGGCGCGCGTCATCACGCAGCGCACGCGGGCGCCGCGCTCGCGCAGTCGGCGGATCAGATCGAGGCTCTTGTAGGCCGCGATGCCGCCCGAGATGACGAGGAGGATGCGTCTCTGCGACAGGGTCATTCGGCGGGACCTTCCCACGGGTTGAAGACGTCTATCCCGCAGCCTTCGAAGTCGCGGACGTTTCGCGTTGCAACCGGAATCCCGCTCGCAGCCGCAATGGAAGCGATCTGGGCATCCAGCGGAGCGATGTCCTTGCCTTGCCGCCGACGGCTGGCGACAATCGCAGCATAATGCGGCGCTTCGCGCAGCCCGAATGCAAGAAGGTTCTCGCGGGGCGTTCCCGCCACAAATCCTGAGATGAAGCCGCCGAGGCCGTCACGCTTACGACCGGGCGGCAGCAATTCCACGCCCGCGAGCAGTTCGGCCACCACTACGGCGGGCAGGAAGAGCGCATCACGCGGCGTTTGCTCGAGCCAGCGAAGGACCCCGCGATCTGGCCTCGGCCGCGTCATCTCCGAGATCACATTGGTATCGAGCACGAACATTCGCGTCACGCGTCGTCGAACACGACACGGCTGCCGGCGACGCCGGTCCGGGCAGGAACGTCGAACTCGAATGTGCCGTATTTCTCGCGCAATGGCTGGACGCTATCCCAGGCACTCTGCCCGGGCGCGGCCTTGGCGAGATCTTCCACCGACAGGCCGGACTGCACGACGGCCCTCAGAATCGATCGGGCTTCTTCCTCCATTGAAGCGCCGCGAACGGCGCCGCGCAGGCGCAGTGCGTGCTTGGTTTCTTCGCTCAGGTTCCTGATCGTCAGCGTGGCCATCGGCGCAATCCTTCACGCTGCAATGTATGCACTGCTGTCAGTGCAGTCAAATGACTCCGATCACCCCAGCTTCCAGGCGATCCAGACCAACGCTAGGGCGATTACCCACAGCGCGACGCGGCCCCAGCGCCCGTGGCGCGCCTCGGCCTTGCCGATGGCTTCGGCGGTGGCAGCGTCGAAGCGCAGGCCGTGCTCGGCCATGGCGTCGATTTCGCGCGACAGTCGTTCCGTCCGCGCGGCGAGTTCCGGCGCCTGCCGGGCGAGAGCGAAGAGCGCGCCTGCACCTTCGCGCACATCGGCAAGGACGCCGCGGGGCCCGAGATTGTCGGCGATCCACTGGCCGACCACCGGTTCGGAGGTGCGCCACATGTTGAAGGCCGGATCGAGCGTGCGGGCGACGCCCTCGACGACGACCATGGTCTTCTGAAGCAGAACGAGTTCGGGCCGCGTCGCCATATCGAAGAGTTCCGTCACCTCGAACAGCATCGTCAGCAGCCGCGCCATCGAGATGGTCTCGGCCGGCTGGCCGTGGATCGGCT
>CAYJMY010000059.1:0-23053 GCA_964371125.1 uncultured Mesorhizobium sp.
TCATGGCTCCACCTTCTCAAGGATTGGAGCCTCCGATCAACCCGGCGCGGTTCAGCTCGAGAAGCGGACGCTCGGTACAATCAGGTTCCTCAAGCTGATCTTTCTCGAGGCGATCCCCCAACTGGCTATCGCCGTTCCTGCGCTCGTCCTTGCCTTCGTGCAAAGCCGCCTTGCCGGTGCGGTCATGCTTATCGTGTTGTTGCTCAGCGTTGGTGTCACCACCTGCCAGATCCTCACACAAAAAGGCATCCGCATCACGCTACTTAACAAGACGACAGGCCTTGCGGGGCAAGTAGCCGAGCTGTTGAGCCATCTTGATTATGTCCGCGCGTCCGGCATGTCGAAACGTGTCCAAGCCCGGTTCGAGTCTGAAGCCGAAGACATGCGCGGGATCGAGTTCCTGCACCACAAGTGGATGATGACCTTCGATGCCCTTAAGGGGCTAGTCGAGGAGGGCGGCCTGGCCGTGATTGTCGCCGCAGGCATTTACCAAGTGATCACCGGCGAAATGACGCCTGGCACCATCCTGACACTCGCCATGCTCTACAAATCGGCCGCAGTTCCGCTTCAGAACCTGCACCGCATCGTCGACGAACTTCACGAATCTGCCCTGCAGGTTGCCGCGGCCCGTGACGTGATCCAGGCTCGCGACGACGTTTCCCTTGATGGAGATGCCCAACCGGGGCGCGAACTGGCCGCACCAGTCGTCGTCGCGAGGAACCTCTGCCTCACGCGAACTTCCTCCGACGGCGAGCAAAGAACGGTACTGGAGGGCGTAGATCTCGATGTCCGCATTGGCGAAGTCATCGGCATCGCCGGCCCGTCCGGTGGCGGCAAGACAACGCTCCTACGCGCTTTGCTAGGGCTTTTCCCCGACTATCAGGGGGAGCTTCGCCTTTTTGGGTCCGAAGTTCGAGACCTTCGCAAGAATGAGCTCGCTGACTGGATCAGCTACGGTCCGCAAAAGCCATATGTCCGCCAGGGAAGCGTCAAGGCCAATATCGTTGAGGGCGTCACTCGGGAGGGGAATCTCCCTGATGACCTTGTCGAGGGCGCCCTCCACCAAGCCCGCCTTAACCTGAATCTGGAGAAACTACTGACTGAGAGAGGCGAGAATGTTTCGCCGGGACAGGCACAGCGGCTTTCGCTCGCCCGCGTATTTGCCAAGGACTCCGCCAAGCTCGTGATCTTGGACGAGGCGACCTCGATGCTCGACGGCAGCACGCAGGCGGAAATTATGGAAGAGCTACGTCATCACGCGAAGAGTCGTGCGCTGGTGATGGTTGCTCATCGTCTCGACACGCTCCGGTGGGCGGATCGAATTCTCGTTCTGGATGAAGGTCGAGTCGTGCAGTCCGGTACCTACGCCGAGCTGTCGAGTCAGCCGGGGCTTTTCGCGAGGCTCCTCGGCGAGGAGACGCCTCGGCCTCAGTTGGCCGCCGAATAGATTGCCACCGAAACTGTCGGCATGTAGTTGGTGTGCTCCATGCGTTGCGCCGGACGCGGCGGCGGTCCTCAACCTATTCGGCGAATTCGGTGTGCGCGAGGTGACCGGAAGAGGGCGGTGTGGCCAGCCGTCTCTTTCCGGATTTGGCGCGTATCACAGAGCCGATGTGCTGGAGGCAACTTCCGCGGAAAGAGGCGAGGACCTCGCCTGTCCGCTAAGCTGTCGCCCTTTACGCAGAGTGTCGTGGGGCCTATATTGTTCTCTCAAAGGAGAACAATTATGACCACGGCTGCCCGCGTCTATACCCCGGCCGAAGCCGCTGCCGTGAGCCAGATCGGCATCAAGGCGGTTCACAACGCGATCGACAAGAGGATCGTCGATACAGTGAGCGGAGGGGCGCCCGCAAAGACTGTTCGGCGTCGCGCCCTGACAGGTGAAGGACTGCTGCGCCTCAAGCTCTGGTATGGCGTCGGCTCCACACTGGCCGCCGACCGGCGCCAGCGACTGTTCGAGGCGATCAAGGCCGAGCCCGCCGCCAAGACGGTGAGAGCTGACGATCTGCTCATCATCGACGTTGCCGAGGCCCGAAAGCAGTTGAATGCGCGCATTCGAGATCTCGATGAGGCCGAAGCCACGATTGGCCGAGTCAAAGGGGTGATGGGTGGAGAGCCCGTGTTCAAGGGGACACGAATCCCCGTACGCACGATTGCGGCCATGCTCGCGCAGGGTGCAGATGAGGAAGATCTTCTCGAGGGGTATCCGAGCCTCACCGCGCGAATGATCGAGTTGGCCAGGATATGGACCGCGGCGCATCCCACCCGCGGCAGGCCGAAGAGGCTCTCCGATCAGGGCTTGAAGGTCACGTCGTCGAAACGCGCGACGTTGAAGGGTGACCCTCGGCCATCAATGCGGAAGGCCCGCGTGCCCGCGTGAAGTTTCTCGTTGACGAATGCCTGCATACCTCTCTTGTCGCGGTCGCAGAGGCGCGCGGTCATGAGGCTAGGCACGTTAATTGGCTCGGACTGAGTGGCGAGACGGACTGGGATCTGATGCCTCGCATCATCGCCGAGGACTTCACCTTCGTCACCAACAACGCTCGCGATTTCAGGAAGCTCTATGCACGCGAGGAAGTTCATGCCGGTCTGCTCATCATCGTTCCCCAGGTAGCGCCCGACAAGCAGCGAGAGCTATTCGACGCGCTCCTGGAGGAGCTCGGCGCGGACGCCACCGTCGTCAATGAAGTCATCGAGATCGAAATCGACGACGGCGTGGCAGTCATCACCCGCTACGACTTGCCGGCCGCCGAGGCCGACTAGCATAGCGCGCTGGCGACAATCGGCAGCGCGTCGCGACTGGTGGCGGGATCTCTGACCAGGTGAGTTCGTGGTCGTGAACAAAACGGTCGCATAGTTTCCCGACTAGCGCGATGTTACCGTCAGCAGCGAGAAGTCCGAAGAATGCCACATATTTCGGACAGGAGGTCACACAATTGTGATACATGAAAATATATCAGTTTCGCGTCAACGATCACTATCCTAGATCAACCTCGTTGACAGGGGTCGATCGAACTACTAGATACACGATCCTGATCATTCAAGAAATTTGATCTAGGATCATGCATCATGACCTACCAAAGCGAAAGCCTGATCGCGCAAGCACGCGAGATCCGCGAGGCCTCTGGCGTAAGTCAGCGCGCGCTCAGTGAACGGGCCGGTCTGACACAGAGCCACATCTCACAAATCGAGAGCGGCAAGATAGAGCCAGGGCTGTCGAGCTTTGTCGACATGACTCGCGCGCTCGACCTCGAGCTCATGCTCGTGCCGAAGAAGCTTGCGCCCGCCGTGCTGGGTCTGGTGAAGGCTCAGGCAACGCCCGACATGCATATCCACGCCGGTCAGCCCAACGACAAACGCTTTGCCCGCGCCGAGCGCTTGGTCAAAAAGCTGAAGCAGCTCTACGGCAGCTCGGCCGATCTCGATCGCATCGAAGACACGCTTCGCTTTCTGCGCCGGGTGAACCTGAGCGACCAGGAGATGCAGCTTGTGCGCGAGTTGATTGCCCGCCTCGAGCGCCATCAGGCGAGCGCGCAGGCAGCACCCATCGTCCGTGACATCGCGCAGAACCTGCAGCGGCTGCGCAACTCCATCGCCCATGGCGCACCCTCGGAGCCAAGGCCTGCCTATGCGCTGGACGATGGAGATGCCGATGCCTGACGTCTCGGTTCTCGACGTGCGGCTCTACGATGAGCCGATCGGCACGCTGACCCATCTTCAGGGCGATCGGACGATCTTTGCCTTCAACGAAGACTATGTCGAGAACCCGGGCCGACCGACCCTCAGCCTGTCGTTCAAGGACGACCTGGGCGGCCTCATCACCAACATCCGCCCGACGCAACGGGTTGTACCGCCATTCTTCTCGAACCTTTTGCCGGAGGGTGGCCTACGCCGCTATCTCGCCGAGCGGGCCGGGGTCAACCAGCAGCGCGAATTCTTCCTGCTCTGGGTGCTGGGCCTCGACCTGCCCGGAGCACTCTCGATTCATCCGGCAGCCGGTGACGCCCTTCCGCCAGGTGCCGACGAGGACTTGCCGGAAAACGCCAAACCCAATGCACTGCGTTTTTCGCTCGCAGGTGTGCAGCTCAAGTTCTCCGCGTTCGAGAACGCAGGGAAAGGCGGGGGGCTCACCATTCCCGCTGAGGGCGTCGGTGGCTCGTGGATCGTGAAGCTCCCGTCCCAGCAGTTCACCGGCGTGCCGGAGAACGAGTTTTCGATGATGACGCTCGCCGGAATGATCGGCATGGAGGTGCCTATCATCAACCTGATCGATCTCGATGCGATCACCGGCATTCCGGAAGGAGTGGGCGAGCTGAAGGGACAGGCGTTTGCCGTCAGCCGCTTCGACCGCAGCGCCGACGGTCCGGTCCACATCGAGGATTTTGCGCAGGTGTTCGGAGTCTTCCCGGACGACAAATACAAGCGCGCAAGCTACGCCAACATCGCGCGCGTCATCGGCACCGAGGCCGGAGATGTTGGCGCTGCCGAGTTCATTCGGCGCCTCGTGTTCAGCGCTTTGGTCGGCAATGGCGACATGCATCTCAAGAACTGGTCGCTCATCTATCCCGACCGGCGCGCTGCCGCGCTATCGCCTGCCTACGATCTGGTGTCGACCATCCCCTATATCGAGGGAGAGGATACTGCCGCCCTTAATTTTTCTCGGACCAAGAAAATGGCCGAGTTCGATGTAGATGAGCTTCGGCATCTGGCGGCCAAGGCACTTTTGCCCGAAAAGCTCGTCATCGACACCGCCTCCGAAACCGTCCAGAGATTTCGGCAGGTCTGGGAGGCCGAGAAGGCGCATCTTCCTCTCGCGGCCAGCGTCGTGAAGGCGATCGACGGCCACGCCCCAACCGTACCGCTTTACAACGAACTTGCATGACGGAAGTCCCGCTCACGAACGCGCGTCACCGACTATCGTCGGATCAACACAGAGGGCAGGCCATGTCGCCTCGGGAACCATCGCTTGAGTTGGTATGCCCTCGGTGCGGGGCGACAATCGCCGAAACCATTGAAGAAGTTCCGAGCTACGATGTCTTGGCAGACCGCGAATCCGACGCGCAGGGCTACGCCGAACAGACGGTGGCCTGCCCCGGATGCGACCAGCAATTTGCTGTCGGCATTCGGAACACCGGGACCTGTCTCGTGGCGGATATTACGAACGAAAAGACCCATGTGAGCGTGATCGACGACCCGGTGAATGCTCCCGAGGACCCATGGGAGGTGGAAGCCTATCAGCGTGAGAACCTGCCCACCGATCCGGCAAAGATCTTCAAGTTCGCGACCTACGACATCGGTCACATCGCCGCGGAGATGGAGGCGGCCGGATCCATCGACGCGCTGAACCGCATGCTGCTCGTCCAGTACTTTTCCGCCATCGAAGCATATCTCAGCGATCGTCTCATCAGACTGGTGCTCGATGATCGAAAGGCAATGTCAGCTTTGGTGAAGGGCAACAAGGAGTGGATTGCGGACAAGATCGAAGTCGTTGAACTCGCGTCCAATCCGAACGCTTTTCGCGATTGGGTACATATGCGGCTGCGCGAGCTGATGTACCATAACTTCGTGAAGATCGATCACTACTACCGGAGCGCCCTCGGCTCGACTATTTTCCCAGATGAGGCGACCAAGAAAGCACTTATGGAGTTTGTGCCGGTGCGGCACGATTGCGTCCACCGCTACGGCCGCGATCACGACGGTCAGGAGCGATCCATAAGCAAGCCTGACCTGGAGAGGCTGAGCGAAGCCCTCGAAGGCATGGTCACTCATATAGAGGCCGCATTCGCTCGGCGGGGAGAGGCTGGCTGAGCCGGGCACCATGTCCATTCATTCTGTGGTGGTCGACGGACCGCTCGCGTTGCGGATGCAACGGCTCGATGCCGCTCGTCAAGGAGCCACCGGGCGCCAGATACTGACACTTCCGCTTCTTGCCGCACGCCTCGCCGGCGGATTTGTCGCGCCGGCATCACAGGAGATCTTGTACCCCGTAATAAGACAGGCTCTCGACGCTGGCGGATACGAAGACATCGGCAAGGTTTCCGACTTGCCCGGAATGCCGTCAGCCGTGCTCGCCGCGCTCCGGACCTGGTGGGACGCCGGGGCCCCAAAGAGCATACCGGACAACGCCCGCCTTCGGGACTTCACCTTGCTGGAACGGCGGGTGCGAGAGTCGTTGCCCCCAGGGGCAATGGTGCCGCCCGATCTCGTCGAGGCGGCGCTCAAACGCTTGCCTCGCGCCCCAAAATTGGTCGGTCCGGTCACTATTCACGAAGTTCCCGTTATCAAGCCCGTCTGGCGTGAGTTCGTTGTGCAGCTATGTGATGTCGTTCCAGTCCGATGGATTGCGTCATCCCATAGTCGACGGAGCTGGTTCCACGCACGGACGGAAACCGTGCCCGCGGGACGCAGTCTCCTCGTCGCAGCCGATGTTTGCGCCGATCCGCGAAGTGAAGTGCGCGAAGCGCTCCGGTGGGCTCGCGCGCGGATAGCCGAAGACGGTGTTGCCCCAGAAGAGATCGCCATCACGACTGCCTCGCCGACAACTTGGGACGACACATTTCTGGTGCTCGCGCGTGAGGCGGGGCTGCCCTTGCATTTCAGCCACGGCATTCCGGCTCTGGCGACCCGCGAGGGCCAGATCTGCGCCGCGCTCGCCGATATCCTGCTGAGGGGTCTTTCCCAGGAGCGCGTGCGCCTCTTGTTGGCTCGTGTCAGTCCGGCGCGTGAAAACATCCCCCTCGATTGGGCCAAGGGCCTGAGGCGGAGCGCTGCGCTGACGACGCCACGGCTTTGGCAGAACGCCCTCGAGCGCGCACGTGTCGAGCGGACTGATGGCGATGTTGCCGAGCAGACGTTGCTACCCGTTCTCCAGCTCCTCGCTGGTGGGATCTCCGAAGCGGATCGGGCGGGACGCCGGCTGTTGCGCGGGCCGGCGCTCACCTTGTGGCAGGACGCTCTGCGTATGGCACCCCCACAGGCGATCGAATTGTCGCTGCAGGCGTTGCGTGTCGATGACGGTCGAGAGCCCGGCAACACCATCGTTTGGGGGCCCGCCCACCATCTGGCGGGCGCACCTCGGAAATATGTCCGCCTTCTCGGCCTCGAAGCGAATGCCTGGCCACGGCAGGCGAGCGAAGACCCGCTGCTTCCCGAGCATCTCCTCGAGGACATTCGGCTTCCGTCGGCAGACATCGCCGACGACGATCGGCTGATGTACGACATCATTGTGAGCCAATCCGCCGACTACACCCTGTCGCGCGGCCACAGGAGCGCAAGCGGCTCGCTGCAGGCGGCGAGCAGTTTATGGCGCCGGGATAACGAGCGAACTGTTGGGCGGAGCGCCATCCCGCGACACGCATTCAGTCAAAGCGATCGCCTCTATGCGAGGCCGGCCGATGCGGGCAAGCAACCGCAGGTTCGGTCCAGTCGCGCTTGTTGGCGCGCCTGGCAGGACAGCGATCGGCATACCGCCCATGACGGGCTCGTGCGGGCCAACCATCCATTGATTGTGGATGCGCTCGGCCAGGTGCAATCGACGACCTCGCTCCACCGGCTTCTTTGTGATCCGCTCGGATTTGTGTGGCAATACGCGCTTCATTGGCGTGAACCGAACCTCGACCCCCAACCGCTCGCCCTCGACCATCGTTCGTTCGGCGAACTTGTCCATGCCCTCATTGCTGGAGTGCTGCGCAACGGAGCGCCACGCAATATCGATTACATCGAGATCGCCATTGCGGATGAAGCCAGGCGATTGGACGACGCTTGGCCGATCGCGCGCGCCGTTCCACCCGGGTTGCTCTGGCGTCATACTATGGAGCTGGCGCGCGAGCACGCGTCGCGCGGCCTGAGAGACGCCTTGGGTGAACCGCGCGGCACGAGTTGGACCGAGCTCGCCTTCGGCGAGCCGATAGCAGGGCCCCACCCCTGGACCACACTCTCGCCGGTCCCCATCGGATCAACCGGCATTGCGTTTCGCGGTCGCATAGATCGCCTCGACGAGGACGGGGCTCGGGGCTCGGCGATCATAACCGACTACAAGGCGGGAGCTGCGCCCGAGCGCAAGAAGACCGTCGTCTTCGACAAAGGCACCGAGCTGCAGCGCGTCTTTTATGCCCTGGCTGCCAGATCGTTGTTGGCGGACGTCCGAAGCCTTGAGTCGCGCCTGACCTATCTCAGGCACGAGCCCGCCCGCACACTGAGCCTCGTCCATGATGAACTGGTGACCGCGATCGAGCAGGCCATCTCGTTCACGGCGGCCGGTGTCGAGCTCCAGCGAAGCGGTCAGATCGCGCCAGGCCCGCAGCCGGAGTTCTTCGAGTCCAATTCAGTCGCCCTTCCGTCGGATCTGGAGGCCTATCGCCGCATCAAACAGAGGCCTTTCGCGCAGGCGAACAGCCCACTTGCCAAGCTTTGGAGCAGCCCGTGATCGTGCCCGATCTCGACGCTCGCCGGCGGGCACTGACCGACTTCGGCTCCAACATACTGGTCGAGGCCGCGGCTGGCACCGGCAAGACGTCCTTGATGGCCGCCCGTGTCGCAATGATGATCGCGAGTGGGATTGAGCCCTCCAAGATCGCCGCAATCACCTTCACCGAACCTGCAGCAAGCGAACTCGAGGCCCGAATTCGTTGGACGATCGGCGAACTTCGCGGCGGAAAGATTCCGCCCGCGCTTGCTAAGGTCGTCACCTCCCCGTTGCGCGCCGAGGAGCTTGCACATCTTGAGGCTTCGGCCCCGCACCTTGATGAAATTACCGCGACGACGATCCATGGGTTTTGCCAGGGGATCCTTCGTTCCCACGGACTGGCCGCCGGTCTCGATCCCGGATCGCGGGTCGTCGACGCGACCGTCGCCGAGGCACTGTTCGATGAGGTCTTTTCCGAATGGCTGAAGGGCAAGCTGTCGGACGGTGCGCCGGAAGATGGCCCAGTTGCTATCCTTGCCAAGGATGATCCGCTTGGGGTCGTCGAGCGGATTCGTGAGCTTGCGCTCCTGCGTCGCGACCATCGCACCGCAACCGCACCATCGCCGGATCTTGCATCCCGCCCGGACCGGACATTCACAGATGCCGTCGCAGCGTTTTCCCGGTGGCACGCGTCGGGGCCGGGCGAGACCGCCACAGCGGATCTGATCGAGGACCTTGAGCGGCTTGCGGCGTTTTATCAGGAGGCCCTGGCGAAGACCGACTTCGCGACGCTGTGGCGCCTGACCCAGCCGCCCCGAATAGGTGCGATGCGGTCGAAGTCGATCGACCTCCAACCCTACGATAGAACGACGACCTGGAAGCGCGTTCTCGGCGAGGGCGAGGGTCAGCGTCGCGGTGATGAGGCCGTCGCTCAGTACGAGCAGGTGCGCGCGGCCTACCGCGCCTTGATCGGGTCGATCGCACAGAGGCTCGTTCACGAACTGGCTGCACGCCTGAGCGAAGTGATTGACGCATATGACCGGCGCAAACGAGATGCCGCCGTGCTGGATTTCGATGACTTGCTGGTGCAGGCGCGCCTCCTGGTCTGCGAGCATCCTGAGATCCGCGATTGGCTCGCGGGCCGCTACCCGTACCTTCTCGTCGACGAATTCCAAGACACCGACCCGCTCCAGGCTGAGATAGTCTTCTGTATCGCCGCCACAACTCGGCCCGCACGTTGGGACGAGGCGCAGCTTCGCGCCGGCGCCCTGTTTCTGGTGGGCGATCCGAAGCAAGCCATCTATCGGTTTCGCGGTGCCGACATCGAGGCCTACGCCCTGGCAAAATCGGTTATCGCGAAATCAGCCAACGGTTGCCTGCTCGCCGTCACCGCCAATTTCAGGTCTCGCCCTGAAGTCATCGAGCACGTCAACCAGGTGTTTCAAGAGGTGCTCGCCAGGCCAGGGCAACCGGGTTTTGTCCCCCTGGCGGCAACCGTCAATCCGCCACCGTTGCCATTTCCTGCTGCTGCCAAGCTAACGGTCGACGTCCCGCGCGATGCCCGGGCCGAGGAGCAGCGCGAGGCGGAGGCGACCGCGGTCGCGGCACTTTGCACCCGCTTGATCGGGGCGCTCACGATCACAGAGGCGGACGGCTCCGAGCGGCGTCTGCGCGCTGGTGACATTGCCCTGCTCGCTCCGACCCATACCGACCTGTGGCGCTACGAACGCGCTCTTGAGGGACGAGGGATCGCTGTCGCATCCCAGGCCGGCAACGCGCTGTTCCGGCGGCAGGAGTTGCAGGACCTTCTGGTCCTCGTTCGAGCCTTCGCCGACCCCCTGGACACGCTTGCCTTCGGCGCCCTCATGCGCGGTCCGCTCGTAGGCCTTACCGACGAGGAGTTGCTGGACATCACTGCGGCCCTGCAGCCCGATGCGGATACGCGCCGACGATTCCAGCTTCGAACACGCGTGGACGAGGTTGCCCATCCCCTTGCACGGGACGTGCTCGCAAAGCTCCAGGATCTGCATCGTCTCGGGGCGGAACTCACTCCCATGCAATTGCTCGCTTACGCGATCGAGCGTCTGAACCTTCGAGTGGTGATGGCCGCGCGGCATGGCCAACGTAATGCCCGCGCACTGGCCAACCTTGATGCCATCGTCGAGCTGGCCCGGCCCTACGGAGTTGCTGGGCTGCGCGCATTTGCTCTCGACCTTCAGCGTGGCTGGCAACGCAAGCGCCGCCATCCAGAAGGAAGGGTCGACGTCTCGGGCGACTCTGTCGAAATCGTCACGATGCACAGCGCCAAGGGCTTGGAATGGCCAGTTGTCATCGCGGTGAACTCGTCGACGCTATTCAAGCCTCAGGACCAGTTCGTCTATCGCCAATCGGATGACACAATCCACTGGGTTGTCGGCGGCATCGAGCCGCCAGAGCTGGCTGCCGCTCGCCAGGAGGAGGAGTTCCGCGAAGCAAGGCAGCGCGAGCGTCTGTGGTATGTCGCGACCACGCGCGCCCGCGACGTGCTGGTCATCCCCGATCTTCCCGGGGCCTCCTCGCGTTCATGGTCGCGGGTCATGGACCTTGGCCAGACCCGTCTGGGCGAGCTTCGGACCGACGCCTTGCCGACTCCCGAGTCGACCCCCGCTCACACCCAGGTCAACGAGCAAACGGAAGCGGTCTTCGGCGCCGAGGCCGAGCGTGTCGCTGCGGCCGCTACACCCATCGTCTGGGATCGTCCAAGCGATCGCGATCCGGATCGCAGCGCCGACATGATAGACGGCTTCGTCGTCGACATGACGTCGGATGGCCAGCGCATTGTTGGAGCCGGTGCGCTGCGCGGCAACGTCCTGCACAAGCTCATGGAGGAGCTTCTCAATGGTGAGCTGCCCTCCGTAAGAGAACAGGCCATCCAGCATGCGACCGAACTGCTCGACCAGCTGCACTCAGTGGTGGATCACCAGGACGAAACTGCTGCTCCGGATCCGGTCGAGATGGCGACCACTGCACTGCGCACAGCTGGTCTGCCTGAGCTCACGCGGTTTATTCCCCGGCTGGTTCCAGAAGTTCCACTTTGGGCCGCGCGCCCGCCACGCTACCTCGCAGGTCGGGCGGATGCGATCATGATGGACGGGGACCGCATCGCCCTCGTCATTGACTGGAAGTCCGATGTAAACCCGGACGCCGCTGCGCAGGGCGGGCACGCGGCGCAGTTGCGCGACTATCTTACGGCGACCGGCGCCGAACGCGGTGCCGTGGTCTATATGTCGTCGGGGCACGTCGCGTGGGTCGAACCGGGATCGCCCCGATCACCAGACCGGATTGAGGATCGCTGACGGGGAACAGACCAGCACCCGTCGGGATCCTCTCGTCATGGCGACATAGAGATTGCGCGCGTTCAGCGGGCCGGCGTTGAGAATAACTGAGACATCGGCCTCGAGCCCCTTGAGCAGGAGCGTACTGCCGACCGAGCGCCGCGCGAGTGGCCGACCCACGAGCCGCGACTGTTCGCGGATCGTGACCGTCGCGTCACGGAATGACGGCCCGTCCAGCGAACCGGCGAGTTGCAGGGCACGCTGGGCCGCGGCTAGCACCGCGGGTCGGTAGCACCGCACCCCGCCGGCCCTGTTGATCGCAACGAGCAGGTCGGCAACGGCGGCGAAGCTGCGCGTCGCCTCGAAAGCAATCGCTGCCTGCTCCATAGCCGACAGGGGTCGGCCGAGCGTACCCGCCCGTGCCAGCCCGATTGACCGAACCAGGTCGGCTCCCGAAAAATTGCTCATGAGGTTTTCCGCAAAGTCGGCCACCGCCGACAGTGCGTCCGGGCGGCCGAGGTCAAGCGACGCCCCGAAATCCGTTAGATCGCGCAAGTCCACAGCTTCGACCGTTACCGCCCCATCGATCTGGCGTGCGAACCGGCGCTGGCCGCGCGGATCGGTGCTGTCGCCGATAATCAAAACCTTCGTGTCCCCCGGTGCCTCAACGGAAGCTGCCGCGAGGCGAAGCGCATCATCGCGCAGGCCGTCGAGTTGAATCCATTGAACTGCAGCGGGCGCCATGCGCAAGTCAATCGGCGCGCCCCTGGAAAGCTCGTCCCGGATGGACAGCAACCACACCCCAAGATCCGACGCGCCCGCATTGTTCCATCGCCAGGGGATCGTGAGTTCCGCCACCACCGGGAAGAAGCCGATCACTTCCTTCTCCCAGTCCGCCAGACGGTCGTTGCCGAATCCGAAGATCGACTGGAAGGGATCTCCGACGATGGCGGTCGGCAGACTTTGTGCAAGCCAGGTCACCAGCGCGTGCTGCCGGATCGAGCAGTCCTGGTACTCATCCACGAACAGCCTTTCATAGCTGGCCGCAAGAATGTCGTGCACGTGACCGGCTGCGACGAGTCGAGCGGCCGCATCCCGGATCGCCTCATAATTCGGTCGCGCGCCGTTGACGATGCGAGGATCGTGCCCGGAACGCTGTGGAAACGTCGATATGAGTCGGATGGCGAAACCATCCAGCGTCGCGGCGCGATAACCCGCTGGCTTCACACCTGCTTTTTCCAGACGCCCGCGCAACGCCGCGACGCCCGCATTGGTGTGCGTCAGCACCAGGATAGGCTTTGTCCCATCGTGCCGACCCAGGGCGTCGGTAATGAGCTGCGTCTTGCCGCATCCGGCCGGTGCGACAACGAGGCCGCGGTTGATGGTCCGGAGGTCAATTTCATCGACCGCCATCTTCAATCCAATCCAGCACGCCGTTCATGATGTCGGTCAGGCTTGCATCGGCTTCACCAAAGGCCGGACCGACGATCGTCCGCCCCGCGGTCTCCATGGTTGTTATCGTCTTGAGCCACCCGAAGCGCGCGGCCGCGTTGCCGAGCAGCGTACGGCTTGCCGCACTAAAGCCATCGATCAGCGCCTCCGTTTCCAGGGCGTTCAGCGACGTGCTTCCGTTCGAGATGGTCTGGACGTGTGCCTCCACGAGCACACGGTCCTTTGCCTCCACTGCCAGTTCGAGAAGTTGCGCGGCCGCACCATCGGGAAGGGCAGCGAACAGCTCCTGTTCCAGCGCGCGGCCATCACCCCAGGCGAAAACCTTGCCACCACCGGCAAGAAAGGTCGCTTCCGCCGTCGCCGGCGCAGGCTTGTCACTGTCGCGCAGGACGGCGACCCGATATCCCAGAGACTGGAGGCCGTTCGCACGGCTGAACGTCTCATCGCCGTTGCCGTTGACCAATGTCGCGCCACACGCTGCCAGCGATGTCTCGCCGGTGCTGGTAAAATACTGATCCAGTCCGCGCATGAGCCCGATCTCGCTGCCCCCCTCGCACACGATGATCGAGGTGGCGAGCAGGGCGTGGGCGTGAGCTCGGATCGTGCCCTGCACCTCGCCTGCGTCGCCGGCGCGTGTGACGACGTGCTCTCCGGCGCTGTTGCGTCGTACGATATGCAGCTGATGGGCACTCAATTCCGTAACAGCCGTCGGGGAATGGCTCGTCGCGAATACCTGTAGCGGGGGAACTTCTTCTTTTGCACCGAGCGCTCCGAGCAACCGGATGATACGGTGCGGCTCCAGACCATATTCGAGTTCATCGATCAGGAAGGTCGTCGCCTTGTCCGCAGCCTTTCGCTGAAGGGCCGTGATCAGCAAGCGAGACGAGCCCAGGCCGAGCGACCTCAGAGGAATACCGTTCGCGTCGTGCAACGAGATAGTGCCACCTGTGAAGCTGATCGAGCCGGCATCGATCAGCGCCTGCACTGCCGCGCCGACCGGGACACCCATCTCGCTGGCAGCGGTCCCGACGAGCTTCAGCGAGCCGTCCAGTTCCTTGAGTTCGTTTTGGTCGAACGCGTCGCGCATTTCGCGAGCCAGCCGAATCAGTTGTTCCGATGCGTCCGCCTTGCCCTCGTCAAGCTTGCTCAGCACCGAGCCCCGGCGCCACGTCAGGTGTGCGTCCCCCGTGGCCCCGAGCCGCGCCGGCGCAATTCGAGTGCGATCGGCCCAGTTAAGATTACGAGTGCGTCCCGCCGCTTGCGCTCGCGGCGACACGAGCGACCATTCCGGCTCGAGGTCGCTCGCTACGCTGAGCTGCAGCGTCAGCGCAGTTTCCAGCCCGGCGCCTGGCTCTGGCTCCACGAGCCCCGTTGCCGCGTTGAAGCCCACCAGGAAGTCGCCATAGGCGTCGATATTCTTGAGCGGATCGTCGAGGGCGCCAATTGTCACCGAAATGCGGATCGGTTGATCGAAGGCGATTGCATGGAAATCAGCATCCGTGAAGGACAGTGAACGGCGCGCACCGAGGCACTGATCGATCGCGTCGAGGATGGTCGATTTCCCGCTGTCGCCTGGTCCAATGAGGCAATTCACACCGGATCCCGGCAGCCATCGAAGCTTCTTGATCGCGCGAAAGTTCTCGATCTCGAGCACCCGGATCTGCGTCATGCCGCGTTGCTCCCACTAGACATCATTGCGACAGTTCACTTTCGAGGTCACCTTTGGCCAGTCCACGGGCCCACCCCCAGTCCGACCGGGGTTGATGCTCAAGGGTTGATAATGGCACGAAATGGCGCTATCTATCAACCTTGTTATCAACCGAGGCAGGCGCTGGCCTCCCGGCCAGTGAGCGACAATGAGCGCCGAACAGACTTCTCAGGAATCTCAAATCGATCCGGTCGTGCGAGCGGTTGTCGAGGCTCGCGCGCGAGACGCGGGGAAGGGCGTATCCGACTACCTGGCCGATCTGCTGATGATCGCGCCGACGCCGACGCTGCCTCATTTGCTCACGGCCGGCGTAGGTGAGCGTCCCGCGCAGGCAAGTGACAAGCTCTATGGTCGCTATGCCACATACCTTCTCCACACAGCGCGCGATATTCGCGATCGAAACGACATCGATCATTGGTCCCACCTTGTTGCGGGACCGACGCCCTGGCTCGCATCCGAAGCCACGGCCAGCCCGGCGCTGCGCTTGGTGTTCGTGTTCAACTATAGGATCCAGAGTGCGGCACTGCTGATGAGCGCAGCCTTCGAAGAGGCGGCCGTCCACGACTTCGATTTCGCCAAGGCAAGATCGGCATCGCGTCGAGGCGCCGCGAGCCGGACCTGGTACAGCAGCATCGTTCACGACGTCGTCGACTGCTCCCGGCAGCTTCGGAACGCGCTCGTTCACCAGTGGAAGCCGACACCCCGAGCAGAGCGCCTTGCCATCGACGCGTTCGTCATCCTCAGCGACCTGACGCCGGCGCGTAACGAGCTTCTTCGTCTCTGCCGCTATGACCGAACACGCGCGTTCTCCGAACTGGCTCGACACGTCGAGTTGGCCGCGGACCAGTTTCGCTTGTCCGCTGATCTGCTTGCGGAGGTCGAGGGCGCTTCGCGCCCAATGGAGCTACCCTCCGAAGCGCGCTTCGGCGACATGACCCGCCTGTTGTTGCAGCGCGCCGGGGGAGGGCTTTCGCTCACCGAGGCAGCGAAGCTCCTCGGCACGAGCCGACAGGCGCTTCACAAACGGGTCAAGACCGGGTCGGCGCTCGGTTTGATGGACGGTGCTGAACTCGTCCTTCCGAAGTTTCAGTTCGTCGAAGAAAGGGATCGCACGTCGATTATCGACGGGTTGGCGAAAGTCATCAAACTGTTCGATGGGAGCAAGGCGGGCCGTTGGTCAGCGCTGCAATTTCTGCTCGAGCAGGATCCCAATCTGGCTGTGGCGCCTGTCGAAGCGCTCAAAGCCGGTGAGGTGCAAAAGGTTGTCGATGCCGCAGCCGCGTATCTCGACGTGGACGAGGACTAGAGTTGCCCGCCGGATTCCCGCCAACTGCGCGCTTTCCGGCGGGCTTGCTACCCACGCAGCTCGACGCCGGAGAGATTATCGTGCGTATTCATCGCAAAGGGCAGGGGGCCGTGTTCTTCGGGCCGGGTGCCGGCAGGCCGCCGCAAAACCGTTTCGATGCACCCGCCGGTGAATATGGCATCCTCTATGCAGCCCGACGGCTCGAAGGTGCCTTCGTGGAGACGCTGCTTCGTCGGCCGGCCGGCCGGATTGTGCGGCGCGACTACATCGAAGTACGGCAATGGACACCCATTCGGATCGAGCGATCGCTTGCGCTTGCCAAGATCATGGACGAGGGCCTGCTGTTCCACGGTGTCGATGCCTCGGTAAGCGCCAGCGACGACTATGGCCCCTCAAGAGCATTGGCACTCAATCTCCACAACGACTTTCCCTCGCTCGATGGCCTGGCCTATCGCTCGCGGCACAACAACGGCGAGATCTGCTACGCGCTTTTCGATCGTGTGCTGTCCACAGACCTGGTCGAACTCCCGAGCCACCTGTTCGAGGACAATAGAACGCGAGTCGATGAACTCGTTCGACTGCACGGTGCAATCCTGGATACCAGCGCACCCATTTGACACCGTCTGGCCGATCCAGAGCATTTATGAACTGACGACCGTCGTCTGCAGGAACGATACGGGATCGGCGTCAAACTCGCCCGCAATGCTCGGCGACCGTCCCGTATCTTTTTGCTCTTCTAGCAATTGCTCGAACCTCCTGCGACACGTCCAAGCTGACAGATCGTGCCAACGAGACGGCGTGGGTTGGCCGGTTTGAGGTGACCGGCTGCCAGCGGCACCAGCTGGCTTGCGGACGGATCCGAATCGCCTATGCTGGAGCATGGCTGATCCGGCCATGCCGTCCACATCGGCGAAGCCCACGGGCAGGAATGAACGATCACCCCGTATGAACCTCTCTCCAAGGTGCGCGGGCCAAGTGGACACGCCGTTGCAAGCACCGCCGGAGCGGTTCCATGCGAATCCATTTTCCCGATCTCATTCGGCCGAAACAGGCCGCAAAATACCTCGCTCGAGCGTCGACCGAGCTGAAACTGGCAACGGTGCACGAGGCACTGGCGCGGGCTCTAGGGTACCGAGACTGGCACGAGCTTTCGATCACGAGTCAACCGATCGGTCTCGCCGCTCCAGATGGTCCAGATCCCGACGCCGCGCTTCTGGCCATCCTCGAGCTGGCTGATGCCCTTGGCCTTCCGGACGGCCATGTCCAATATGCCGTTTCGAGAGCGCGCCTGTTCCGAGCCACGCCGTGGTCGACCGATGAGCATATGGTCCTGCGCACCTCCATTTGGAGGCGGCGTGTCTTCGGCACCCCGGGGCGCGGCAAACCCGGAACCATCGTGAGGGACAAGGCCCATGGCACCGCCGACCCGGCCTATCTACGCTATCCCGGCCGACCCACCCATCTGCTCTTCGACACGGGATTTGGTACGCGGGCCGACTTCGAGGTGGCCACTCCGCGCTCCCCACTCCCGGACTTCGTACCCTCGCGGATCTGGTTGCCCTACGGGCTATGGCACCTGACGGACGGATCGGAAGTCGTCTTTTCGCGCGACTATCTTCCAATGTGGCGCATATCGAACGATGGAACGGAGCGCCTTGCTCCCTGGCTATGGATCAAGGACATCGCGGAAGAAAAACACTTCGGCAGTCCGGGAACGGCCGTCTGGGCCTCCGGTCCCGCTCGCGACCATGCCGTCGCCTACCTTCAGCGGCATCGCATTTTCGAGTTGCCGGTGCTGACCGACATCATGCCTCACCTGTTCGAGCCCCAGGTCGAGGCCCTGCAGGACGGAGTTGCCCGCCTCTATGCAGCGCGACGCGATGCGGAGGCACCGCCGCCCTACGCGGAGCTCAACGATCGCGTCTTGGCGTGATCCCCAGCTTGTTGTCATCTCACCCGGCAAGGTGCTCTCGAATCTGCTAAGCCGTAAGTATTGTTGGGCTCGGACTATATGGCTGCAGTCAAGAAGAAGACCAATCCGCCGCTAGATGCACGTTTCACATTCGCAGAGGACTCATTTGCCCGGCTGACGGGCGGGTGGGACTCTCATCTGCGCCCTGCGGTGGGAGTAGTGGACGGCGAGCCGTATCTCCTACGCTTGTTCAAGAAGACGGGCACTCCGCTCGACGACGATCTGAGGGCGATTGTGGGGCGTGGACTGAGGCGCATCCGCCGTGTGCTTTCTTCCCGTCGCGCGAGAGACGTGCTGGTCGAGGTCCTCGAGACTGTTGAAGACCAGCACGAGCTGGCTATCGTCATGGCGGACCCTGGGAGTCCGATTTCCGGAGCACCACAACGCCGGGGTATGAGGCAACGGCGCTATCTTACGAGCGCAGGTCGTGGCGTCTTCTGGCGCAACATGGTCCGGGTGGCAGAAGCGCTCGCGCTGTGTCACGACGCCGGCATCGTGCACGGCGGTGTCAGCCTGCATTCGATTTTCTCACACCGGGACGACAGCGCCGATTATCGCCTCGGTGGCGTCGAGGCGTGCGTCCACATAGCAGACGGCGATCTCAAAGAGTCCGGGCATCTGCTTCGTGCCTCTGCCGTGATCTCGTTCCGGCAAGACTGGATCGACCTGTCCGCGGTCGCCCGCACGCTGCTCGGCCTCGATGGTGACAACCCGCCCGCGCTACTTTCCGTGGAGCGCCGAATGTTGGAACGGCTGGCCACTCCCCCACAGTTTCAACTGTTCGACGGCGCGGTCGTTCTCGACGAATTGAGAAATGTCGTCACCGAGCTCGACAGGGTTGGTTCAAGCTCCGAGGGCGAACTCGTTCTCTACGCCTCACGCAACGTGGCTCAGAGCGACTTGCCGGCCCTTTCTTCAGGCACGATACCCGCAGCCGATGGGCCTGCGATCATGCAGTTTGTCGCCGACGATCTGCTGTCGGCTGGCGTCCGGCTTGTCCCCGCCGGGCAGGACACTGCTCGTCTTATGACGGACCTCGCGGTCTACCATGTCCGTATCATGGGCGAATCTATCGGGATGATCGAAGGAGCGCACCAGCGGCGTCCAAACGAATGGATGCACGGCGCTGTCGACATCGTCCATCGAGTGCATCTGTCCCGAAATCGAGCGAGCGCCGAAGAGAGGGTCCAAAATCTCGGACCAGGCGCCAAACACTGGCGTGATCTCTTGGAGCCCGTGCGGTCTGCCGACGGGACGAACGACGTTCCGATATGGTTTGCGCTCATCCTCCTTGAAGCCTTTACCCTGCTGAGGGAGCAGTTTCGCCTCTATCCTGCCCATGTGCTCCCAACACCCAATGCCGAGGCCAACGTCGTCTGGCTGGCGCCCGCCGATGATGCAGCTCGGGATGCGCAGCGAGAAACGATGGGGCTGCGTCCGGCCGCCGACGCACTCAGGCGCGAGCTGAGGCATGACGACGGAAAGGCAAACTGGACGCTTTCACAAACGGCGCGCCTGGCGGTGGGTCGGGAGCGCATGCCGGAACTCAGCTACGAAGGCAGCGGCCTGATCAACGGGAAGGTCGCATTCGCATTCGGCACCAACCTCGCGATGCAGGTGGGGCAACGGCTTTTCCTTCGGCCCCGCAGGGACACCGGCACCGAGCGAGCCATCCGGCGACGGCTGCAGAATATTGTCGCCGCTAGGTCCAATGTCGAGCTTCTGAGGGCTTTGGACGATCCTGCGCAGGTCCGAATGGATGACGTGTTGCGCGACATCGCCGCACCCGGCGCGCCGCCAGCCGACGCCGACATGGAAAAATCCAAGATCGAGGCGTGGGACTCGATCGTCGAGGGGAGGTCCATCAACGTCGTTGTCGGACCGCCCGGGGTGGGCAAGACCTTTTTGATCTCGCACCTGGTGAAGAGCATCCTGCATGAAACGCCTGACGCTCGAATCCTCGTATCGTCCCAGAACCACGAGACGCTCGTCCATATGGAGGACGAGCTGCGCAAGTTCCTACCCGCGACCTCTAGCATCGTCGTTCGCGTCGAGCGGTCGCGCTCCAGCGAGAAAGAGAGCACGCTGAGGCGGAGCTCGCAATCTCTGTTGCGTTCGGTGTCGAAGCCGGATCCGGCCGGCGCTGCGATCATGGCGAACCAGCTCAATCAGATTGTCCAGGCTCTCAAACCCGTGGATACGTCCGAGCAATCGATCGCCGACCGCGCCCTGCGCGACACCGACAATTTGATGCTGCGCTCGTCGGATGTGACGCTTGCAACCACGTCGTCGCATATTCTTGAGGAGATGATTGCCGACGGCGAGCAATTCGACTGGGTCTTCATCGAGGAAGCGGCGCGGGCCAACGGCGCCGAACTGATCGGTGCGCTGCTCTTGGGGAACCGTCGGGTGATTATCGGCGACCACAATCAGCTCTCGCCCTTCGATGCGGCGGATCGCCAGAAATTCTACGACGCCAGCCGGGCGGGTGAGCTCCTGCGCAATGCCAAGGAGAAGCTCGCCGCGATCTCCGACTTGCCCAGCGAGGTGGAGTTGGCGCTTGAGGCGCTGAAGGCAGATCAGTTTCTGCTCAGCGACGTTCTCGCCATTGCGTCTCGGCTCGAAGAACCCTTCAAGTCGATTGCCGCGCGAGAGGAGATACGCGCAGCGGATAGCGGACGCCCGAGCACGATCGCCAACACGCTGCGTGAGCAGAGCCGTATGCACCCGGCGATCTGCGAGCTGGTTTCCAACACCTTCTACAAGCGGCTCCTGGTGTCCTCAGACCGTGTTAAGGCTCGCAAGCCGGCCGTCGAGTGCGTGGACGGATTTCCGGCTTCTCCCATCGTCATTTTGGACCTGCCCTCGTTGAGTGTCGTCAAAAGGAGGGCCTTCGAGCAAACGGCGAAACGCTCGTATCGAAACGAAGTCGAGGCGACGGCGGTTCTAGCCGCCATGCAGAAGCTGCGCCCGATCATCCACGAGGGCAATCCGGTGCCGACGCTCGTGGTGCTGTCTCCGTACCTGGCGCAGGTCAATCACCTGGAACGACTGCTCAAGCCTAACATCGACACAGCCACGGGCACCCTGTTTGGCTTCAGCAGCCCGCGAGGTGATGGAAAGTTCGTCTACACCAGCGACAGTTTCCAGGGCGGCGAGGCCGATGTCGTCGTCGCGAGCCTGGTGCGCAACAACGTCCTCGTTGGCACGAGAGCTCTCGGCTTCATCAAGAACCCCCAGCGCCTGAACGTGTTGCTCAGCCGCGCCAAGCACAAGCTCGTACTCGCCACCAGCCGGCAGTTCATCCGCAATGCGGTGGAGGGGATCGACCCTGACGCGATCAACGACGAACTCGGCTTTCTGCGGACCATGCTCGACGAAGTGAGCCGATTGTCTGAAACGGATTTTCCATCAGCCGGGAAAGGTGCCTCCATCATCCCCGTGGATGAGCAGGGGAGGCTATCCCAGTGAACAACATCTACATCCCGGCCTGGCACTATAGGGCACCCGGTATCGTCCAGCGCACCTGGGGCTGGAGCCCGGTCGAGGAAATGATCCTGCTTTCACTCGACCGAAGCCCGGGGACGATCAATCACGTCTCCGAGACGCTCAAGATTCCCCGACAGGTGGCTGGCTCCACTGTCGCCCGGCTCATGCAATTTGGACTTGTCGAAGTCCGGCTATCGCCACACCCGGTCCTGGTCACCAGCAGCATCGGCCACGACTTCATCCGCACAGGGCGCGCCCTTCCTGAACGATCGGCCGATCGCGAGATCGGCATCAGCGTCGTCTACGAGAAGGTCGGACTGTCCGTCTTCAGGACGAAGGACGTCGACACCATCCCCGTCACCAAGCTTCCCGCCAAGGGTGCAATCATCCGATTTCCGGAGGGCGAGCCACCAGAGACTCACTATTCGATGATGCAGCGCGTCAACGAGTTCATGGTCGGCATGCTCAGGCCGGGCGAATGGTTGAGGGGTGTACAGGCCAACAGCTCCTTTCTCGAAGCGAAATTCCTCGTGCTCAACCTCGACGAGGTAGGAGCTGGCGTGTTTCCGCAGGGCGCGAGCGACCAGCTTGTCGAGGCCCTCAAAGCGACCATCAAGACCGGCGTTCTACCAACGACCACTACACCGCCGCCCGAGCGTCCCGTATCCATTGCGACCCGGTTCAGCGCCGGCGACCTCGTCGTCGGCGCCGAGCAGCACTTGCAGCGCTTCGAGCAGATTGTCGGGGCCGCCAAGTCCAACATATTCGTCCTGTCCACGTTCGTGGCTTCGCAGTCCGACGAAAAGGGCAGGGACCGCCGGGAGCGCATCGTGCGAGCCCTGGAGGATGCGTGCAGGCGCGGCGTGAGATGCCATCTGTTCTTCGGCAGCTCGCTCGACCGTGCCAAACACGCCGCGGCCATGCAGGAACTCTATCTCTGCCTGTCCGCCGCCCGGCGAACCAGGGGGTATCTCCTGGTGCAGAGGGATACTGTCGACAGTCATGCCAAATTCCTCGTCGCCGACGATGGCGACGACGGCGCAGTGGTGCTCATGGGGTCGTGCAATTGGCTCCACTCGCCGTTCTCCGCCGTTGAAGTCTCGGCCGAACTCAGAGAGCCTAACGCGGTCGCGGAAGGCTTGGACCTACTCCGCGAAATTGTCTCCAAGCTCTCCAGTGCCAGTCGGTCCGTGGAAACGCTTCAGTTCATCGCTACCGAGCTGCGGCGCCAACGGAACATGCTGTCGGCCCCCGAGGAGACGCAAGCGCCGGCAGCCACACTGACGATTCTGCATGCCGCCGACCATGAGCGCCTGCTGCGCGCCGCGGCCCACGATGCGCAGCAACGCTTCGTCTGCTGTACAAACAAGGTGGGAGCGAACATGGTGCCGGCCCTGTTCGATCCCGC
>CAYJMY010000060.1:0-8597 GCA_964371125.1 uncultured Mesorhizobium sp.
GTCCAGGATGGTGAAGTCGGAGCGCAGGCCGGCGAGCTCTGCGTGGCGGCGCAGAAGCTTGACGCCGATCGAGTGGAAGGTGCCGAGCCAGGGCATTCCCTCGACCGCCTCGCCGACAAGCATGCCGATGCGCTGCTTCATCTCGCGCGCCGCCTTGTTGGTGAAGGTGACGGCGAGGATCTGCGAGGGGAACGCCTTGCCGGTGGCGAGGATGTGGGCGATGCGCGTGGTCAAGACGCGCGTCTTGCCGGTGCCGGCGCCGGCGAGCACGAGAACGGGACCTTCGGTGGTCTCTACCGCCAGCCGCTGCTCGGGATTGAGGCCCTTCAGGTAGTCCGGCTCGCCGCCGCCGCGGCGCGCGGCCGCGGCGCGCGCCGCGAGCCCCGAGCCGCCGGGCGCGCGGGCGGGCGCTGCGCCGCGGGGCGTGGGCTCCTCGTCGAAGAAGGGCAGGTCGTCGGGAAAGCCGGACATCATGTCCGAATGTAGTGATTCGGGGCGCAAAGACCAGCGCCGTCCCCCGGGAGACGGCGCTGCGAGGTGCTACGACATCGCCCTGCGGCGGTCCTGCCAGAGTTCGAACACCGCCAGGGCGGCGACGGCGAACCCGATCACGACATGGAGCGTACGCTCCATTCCGGCGTAGCCGAGCACGAAGGGCGCGGCAACGAGCCAAGCCCCGAGAAGAAGCTCAATCGCCTCCTCCCAGCGCCGCACGCCGACCATCTCCAGCGCCGCAACGGCGAAGATCAAAATACCCGTCAAGCAGGTCGACAAGGTGACGACGCCGCTTTCGGTCTCCTGGAAGAAGGCCGGCGAGAGCACGACCACCACGCCGAGGATCATCGACAGGATGTCCTCCCATTCGCGGTGGATGTTGATATCGTACCAGTGCGTTTTTTCGGTGTAGGCCATCACAACCTCCCTTTCCCGTGCAGCGGTGCCCGGTTTCGAGGTCGTGGCTCTGACGCGCGGCCCCATCCGGGCATTCGCACAGTGTTTAAATGATACGCTCATACGGCAGCGACCACAAGGAAAGGTCTTTTACGCAAGCCCCGCGGATGCCGCGCCTCAGCGGTCCAGCACGCGGGTTTCGCCGATGCGCATGACGACGGCGCGCGTCGTGCGCGTGCCGGCGGCGAGGAAACGGGCCTTCTGTTCGGTCCCCGGTTCCGGCGACAGCGGCAGCGTGCCCCAGTGCGTGGCGATCGCCTGGCGGGCGCCCAGAGTGCGGGCGATGCCGAGCGCCTCCTCCGGGTCGACGTGAAAAGGCGCCTGGAATTCGCGCGGTGCCCAGGCACCGGCCGGAACCAGCGCGTAGTCGACCCGACCCACCCTGCGGCGAATGTCGGCGAAGATATCGCCGGCGCCAGTATCGCCGGAGAAATAGATGCGCCGGCCCGCGCCTTCGATGACATAGCCGCCCCAGTGCATGGAATCGGTGCCGAAAGCCGGCCGGCGTACACCGTGTATGGCGGGAACAGCCGTGATCTTCACGCCGCTGGCGCGGGTGCTCTCGTACCAGGGCAACTCGATAATCCGGCGGAAGCCCGAGGCGGCGGCGAGGCGGCGCGAGCCTTGCGGCACGTAGAGCAGAGCCTCGGGAAAGCGCGCCGCGAGAAAGCGCAGGCTGGGGACGTCGAGATGGTCGAGATCGGCGTGCGACACGATCACGGCGTCGATGTGTTCGATCAGCGCCGGATCGGGAAGGACCGGCACCAGACGGTCCAGCCGGGACGGGCCGGCGCCGATATGATCGAAGAGCACCGGGTCGGTCAGGATGGCGCGGCCGCCGACGCGGATGAGGAAGGTCGAATGGCCGAACCAGGTCAGGGCCGCGGAAGCGTTCTTCGCCGCGACAAAGGTCCGCTCGGCTTCGCCAGGCGGCACGACATGGCCGGAAGGCAGCGCCTCCGCTCCGGGATAGCGGCGCGCCGACATGGCGAGAAGGTGGAGAGCCCAGTCGAACGCAGTCGCCGTCGACACGTGCGCCTGGCCGGCATTGGCGTAGCGTACGGGAACCTCTGGACCGACGGGCGCTCCCTGGCGCGCCGAAGACGCGCAGCCGACCGCCAGCAGCAAGGCGGCCAGAGCGGCGGTTCGCGATTGGCCGCGCAGAACAGGAAACATCGGCCCCACCCAACTTGCCCAGGGTTGATCCTATCGGAAGCGCCGGGCGAGTGGAACATTCGCGGGCGCCGGTCTGCCAGCGGCACGACATCGGCGATGTGCGCTGCAAAAAAAATCCCGCAATGCAGCAAAAAACCGAATTGTTTTGCGGACTTGCGTCACTTGTATGATCCCCTATTCTGACGGGGCAGATGAACCAAAACAAACAACCTGGGAGGATACGATGAGCAGCAATACGATTTCGCGCAGAAACTTCCTCACCAAATCGACGGCCGCCGGCGCCGCGGTCGCCGGCAGCGCGCTGGCCGCGCCAGCCGTGCTCGCCCAGAGCCCGATCACGCTGAAGATGCAATCGTCGTGGCCGGCGTCGGACGTCTTCCAGGAGATGGCGGCGCAGTATGTCGAGCGCGTTGAGGCGATGTCGGGCGGCCGCCTGAAGATCGACCTTCTGCCCGCCGGCGCCGTGGTCGGTGCCTTCCAGGTGCAGGATGCCTGCCACGACGGCACGATCGACGCGGCGCACACCGTGCCGGTCTACTGGTACGGCAAGAACAAGGCCGCTTCGCTGTTCGGCACCGGCCCGGTGTTCGGCGGCGACGCCAACCAGATGATCGCCTGGCTCTATCACGGCGGCGGACAGGAGTTCTATCGCGAACTGACCCAGGACATCCTGGGCCTCAACGTGGTCGGCTTTCTTTCCTTCGGCATGCCGGCGCAGCCGCTCGGCTGGTTCAAGAGCGAGATCACCGACGCCAGCCAGCTTTCCGGGCTGAAGTACCGCACGGTCGGCCTCGCGGCGGACCTCTTCCAGGCGATGGGCGCCTCGGTGGCGCAGCTTCCCGGCGGCGAGATCGTGCCGGCCATGGAGCGCGGCGTCATCGACGGCTTCGAGTTCAACAACCCGACCTCCGACATGCGCTTCGGCGCCCAGGACGTGGCCAAGAACTACATGCTGTCGTCCTATCACCAGGCGAGCGAGTCCTTCGAGTACATCTTCAACAAGGACAAGTTCGAGAGCCTGTCGCCGGACCTGCAGGCGATCCTGAAATACGGCGTCGAGGCCGCGCACCTCGCCAACTTCGCGCTGGCCATGAACCAGTATTCGTCGGACCTGCAGAAGCTGCAGACCGAATCCGGCGTCAATGTGAAGCGCACGCCGGACTCGGTGCTGCAGGCGCAGCTCGAAGCCTGGGACAAAATCCTGCCGCCGCTGATGGAGGACCCGTTCTTCGCCAAGGTGGTGGACAGCCAGAAGGCCTGGTGCGAACGCGTCGTCTACTACAGCCTGCAGAACGCGCCGGACTACAAACTGGCCTACCAGCACTACTTCCCCGGCAAGCTCTGACCGGAGCCCGCACCTCAATTTCCGGCCGGCGGCGCGCTGTGCGTCGCCTGCCGGCGTGACCCGGCCCCCGGTTCCAGCCAAGCGAGAGCTCCGTGGAAAGCTACATTCGGTTCGCCGACCGCCTGTCGGCATGGTTCGGCAAGGTGTTCGCCTGGTGCGTCATGGTCATGACGCTCGGCGTCGGCTACGAGGTCGTGGTGCGCTACCTGTTCAGGGCGCCGACCCCCTGGGCCTTCGACCTCTCCTACATGATGTACGGCACCATGTTCATGATGGCCGGCGCCTACACGCTGTCGCGCGACGGCCACGTGCGCGGCGATTTCGTCTACCGTCTATGGCGTCCGCGCACGCAGGCCTCGGTCGAACTCGTGCTCTACTTCCTGTTCTTCTTCCCGGGCGTGATCGCGCTGGTCTTCTCCGGCTGGCGCTACGCCAGCCGGTCCTGGCGCTATCTGGAGGTGTCGACGATGAGCCCGGCGAACATCCCGATCTACCAGTTCAAGACCGTCATCATCGCCGCAGGCATCCTCCTGGTGATCCAGGGCATAGCCCAGGTGTTCCGCTGCATCATAACCATCCGGTCGGGTGCGTGGCCGAAGCGGGAGGAGGACGTCGAGGAACTCGAGGCCATCCTGCAGAAGGAGGGCATCGCGGCGCTCGACCCGACCCATCATGCCCAGCCGGAGGCGCGCCGATGACCGATCCCCAGATCGCCCTCCTGATGCTGGGGCTGTTCATCTTCGTCATCATGCTCGGCTTCCCGATCGCCTTCACGCTGATGGCGATGGGCATCGGTTTCGGCTACTACGCGTACTACGATCCGACCCGGATGAAGCACCTGTTCGACAACAGGATCTTCGACCTGTTCGTCAACCAGACCTATTCGGTGATGGCCAACGACGTGCTGACGGCGATCCCGCTGTTCCTGTTCATGGGCTACATCGTCGAACGCGCCAATATCGTCGACCGGCTGTTCGACACGCTGAGCGTGGCGACCCGGCGCGTGCCGGGCTCACTGGCGGTCGCGGCGCTGATCACCTGCGCGCTGTTCGCCACGGCGACCGGCATCGTCGGCGCGGTGGTGACGCTGATGGGCCTGCTCGCGCTGCCGGCGATGCTGCGGGCGAACTATGACGAGCGCTTCGCCTCGGGCGTCATCTGCGCCGGAGGGACGCTCGGCATCCTGATCCCGCCGTCGATCATGCTGATCGTCTATGCGGCGGCGTCGGGTGTTTCGATCGTGCGGCTCTATGCCGGCGCGCTGCTTCCCGGCTTCCTGCTGGCCGGCATGTACCTCATCTACATCGTGGTGCGCGCGTTGCTCAATCCGAGCCTGGCGCCGCAGCGGCCGCGCGAAACCGAGGACATACCCGGCGCGCGGCTGATGTGGATGCTGCTGACCTCGTTCTTCCCGCTGGCAGTGCTGATCCTGTCCGTTCTCGGCGCCATCCTGTTCGGACTGGCGACGCCGTCGGAGGCCGCCGCGATCGGTGCGCTCGGCGGCCTGGTGCTCGCCGCCGCCTACCGGGCGCTGACCTGGCAGAGGCTGCAGGAATCCGTCTATCTGACCGTGAGGACGACGGCGATGGTGTGCTGGCTGTTCGTCGGCTCGTGGACCTTCGCCTCCGTGTTCTCCTATCTCGGCGGCGAGCAGGTGGTGCGCGAGTTCGTCGTCGGGCTGGACATGACGCCGCTGCAGTTCCTGCTGCTCGCCCAGCTGATCATCTTCCTGCTCGGCTGGCCGCTGGAATGGTCGGAGATCATCATCATCTTCGTGCCGATCTTCCTGCCGCTGCTGTCGCACTTCGAGATCGACCCGCTTTTCTTCGGTATCCTCATTGCGCTCAACCTGCAGACCTCGTTCCTGACGCCGCCGATGGCGATGTCGGCGTATTACCTGAAGGGCATCGCGCCGCCGCAGGTCAGGCTGACGCAGATCTTCGCCGGCTCGCTGCCCTACGTGTTCATGGTCTTCATCACGATGATCGTGCTCTACGTGTTCCCTGACATCGTCTACTGGCTGCCGCAGATGTTCTATGGACGCTGAAACCATGATGACCGCCGCTCACAGGGGGAGGGTTCGCCCATGACGATCGACCGGATCATGGCGCTGCTCGCCTTCGCCGCCTTCGCCGCCTTTGCCGGGATCGTCGGCTTCTCGGTGAAACGCGTCGACCTGATCATCGTGCTGGCGATCGTGGTGGCCCTCGTCGTCTACGACCTCTGGCTCCAGCTCGGGTCGCGGCGGCGATAGCGGCCCGGCCCCGACGACGTTTTTGCTCTTGATCGCGCAAGAGAGCGGCGCGACAACAGGCGCCGCCGCGCGAGGGGCGCGGCGACGGCGGACCGCGAGGCAGCCGGTTCGTTCTGGCAGGGGGACCTCATGGGCGACACTTTTACCGAGACCACACGCGTCTCCTGGTTCACACGCATCAAGAACTCCGTGATCGGCGTCCTGATCGGGCTCGTGCTGATCGCCGGCATGGTGTTCCTGCTGTTCTGGAACGAGGGGCGGGCGGTGCAGACGGCGCGGTCGCTGACCGAGGGCGCGGGGGCGGTCGTCACGGTCGGTCCCGACAAGGTCGACGCGGCCAACGACGGCAAGCTCATCCACGTTACCGGGCCGGTGTCGACGACCTCGCGCCCCGCTGACGCCACGTTCGGCATTTCAGTCGACGGCGTGCGCCTTGTGCGCACCGTCGAGATGTACCAGTGGAAGGAGAGCTCGAAGTCGGAGACGACCAACAAGGTCGGCGGCGGCCAGGAGACGGTGACCACCTACAGCTACGCGAAGGAGTGGTCCGAATCGGCGATCAGCTCATCTGATTTCAAGGTGCCGGACGGCCACGCCAACCCGCCGATGGAAATCCGCAGCGAGCGCTTCCAGGTGCCCGACGCCAAGCTCGGCGCGTTCACGCTGAGCGAACGCGTGATCAGCGGGCTGGGCGGCGAAAAGACGCTGACCCTTTCATCCGACATGACCGGTGCGATCGACGCCGCCTATAGCGGCAACAAGCGCGTGACGGTTGCCGAGAATCGAATCTATCTCGGCTTCAATTCGACCAATCCGGCAGTCGGCGACTACAGGATCTCGTACAAGGTCGCGCCGCTCGGCGTGGCGAGCGTCATCGGCGAACAGCGGGGCGGCGGTTTCGAAGCCTACCAGACGATAGCCGGCGACCGGCTGCTGATGGTCGCGGACGGAGCTGTGCCGGCCGACAAGATGTTCGCCGACGCCCAGTCGGCCAATGCGGTTCTGACCTGGATCCTGCGCGTGGTCGGGTTGGTCCTGCTGGCGGTCGGCTTCGGCATGCTGCTCGCGCCGCTCGGGGTGGTCGCCGATTTCATCCCGCCGCTCGGCAGCCTGCTCAGGATGGGCACCGGCATCGTCGCCATGCTGCTCGCCGTCGTCGTCGGCTTCGTCACCATCGCCGTCGCATGGTTCTGGTACCGGCCGGTGCTGTCGCTGATCGTCATCGCGGTCGGCGTCGCCATCGCCGCGGCGCTGATCTTCATCGGGCGGAGCCGGGCAAAGTCGGCGCCGGCGGTTGCACGGCCGGCCTGAACGGCTGGCGCGGGCAGATAGGACGGCGGGCTAAACACGTCGCGGTTTTTCAGATTCGCTTCCGCGCTTAAGCTATCCTTCCTGCGCATGGCGTTGTCCCGAAATCGGTTCGCCCTGGCGGGGCAACGACATGCGTTGGCTGGCCGTCATCACCGGCATCTCACCAAGGCGTGAGTGGATCGCAAGGTCATCCTCCCTACCTTTCCGGCAACGAGAGCCGACAAGGGAGGAAATGATGATGCGACAGGTTATCACGCAGGCGATGATCGACGCCTATGACGAATACACCCACCTGACGCTCGACAGGCGCGGCTTCATGGAGAAGCTGACGCGGCTGGCCGGCAGCGGGGCGGCGGCGGCCGTGATCGCGCCGCTTCTCGCGGCGAATGCGGCGCAAGCCGCGGTGGTCGCGGAGGACGATGCGCGCGTCGCCGGCGAGGACATCACCTATCCGGGCAGTTCCAGCGAGATGAAGGGCTATCTCGCGCGGCCCGCCGGGGTGGCGAACAAGCTGCCGACCGTCATCGTCGTCCACGAGAATCGCGGGCTCAACCCGCATATCCGCGACGTCGCCCGGCGACTCGCGCTGGAAGGCTTCGTCGCGCTGGCGCCCGACTTCCTGTCGCCGCTCGGCGGCACTCCCGCCGACGAGGACAAGGCGCGGGAGATGTTCGGGCAGCTGCCGGCCGGCCAGGCCGCCGCCGACGGCGTCGCCACGGTCGCCTTCCTCGGCGGGCACGAGGCCGGCAACGGCAAGGTCGGCGCCGTCGGCTTCTGCTGGGGCGGCGGTACGGTCAACCAAATCGCGGTGGCGTCGCCCGACCTCGACGCGGCGGTCGCCTACTACGGTCCCCAGCCGAAGGCCGAGGACGTGGCCGGGATCGAGGCCGCGTTGCTGCTCCACTATGCCGGGCTCGACGAGCGCATCAATGCCGGTATCGACGCATACAGGGCCGCGCTCGAAGCCGCCGGCAAGAGCTTCGAGATCCATGTCTACGACGGCGTCAACCACGCCTTCAACAACGATACGTCGTCGGCGCGCTACGACAAGGTGGCGGCGGATCTCGCCTGGGGCAGGACGGTGGCGTTCTTCAAGGAAGAGCTGGCGTAGTTGCGAGACGATTCGCGACGCCGCGGCCAGTCCGCCGCGGAGGCGCCGCTCAGGACATGCCGCGCCGGTGGCGGGCGCGGGACAGGATGCGGCGCCAGCGCAGCAAGTCGATCGGCACGGGCTCCTTGCGGCTCGACAGCTGGAATATCTCGTTTTCGAGGTTCTTCAGCGAGCGCCAGAAGTCGTAGTCGCTGAGGCGCGGGTCGTTCGCCAGCCTTTCCGACGTGTAGTCGATATCGATGCTCATCGCCTTCCCCGAACAGGCCACCCGCCGCCTTCGTTCATTCCGCTTTGCCCTTTCCGGGAGCGCGCGATCAACGAGGGGCGAGCGGTCGTCCACCTTAACGAAGATTTAAGGTTAACGCCGGCTTAAGAATATAACCAGACGGTTCGGGGACAGGGGTCAAGATTTCCGACGCGTAGTGCGGCGGGGCCACACCCGGCCCCGG
>CAYJMY010000060.1:8607-16957 GCA_964371125.1 uncultured Mesorhizobium sp.
GCCTTCCCCGAACAGGCCACCCGCCGCCTTCGTTCTCGCCGATTCTCCCTTTTTCCGGGAAGGCGCGATCAACGACGGACTGGCACTCGTCCACCTTAACGAAGTTTTAAGGTTAACGGGGCGTTGACGATATGACCAGACGGTTCGGGACCCGGATCGGAGATTCCCGGACCGGAGTGCGGCGACGCCACACCCCGGCTTCCGGCAGAAGCCGGCCTACGCCGTCCTGCGCCTGATGCCGATCGAGCGGCCGGCCCGTTCCGGCATCGGCAGGGCGGCGTGCGCGGCCTTCAACGCCTCGAGGCGGGAAAGGATGTCCGCGGGGAAGGGCGCCACCTTCGGGCCGGCCATGTCGATATGCAGCGACAGCGTCTCCACCGTGGCGGCGAGCCAGCCGTCGACGTGGCGGATCTCCTCGTAGGCGCGTACGCGCTTCTCGTCGTAGTCGAGGAGCTGGAAGGAGACGTTCACCTTGTCGCCGAGATGCAGCTCCTGAACGTAGCAGATATGCGCCTCGGCCGTGTAGAAGGTGTGGGCGCGCTCCTTGACGTAGTCCGGGCCGAGCCCGACCAGCTCGAATCCGCCGTCAGAGGCGCGGTCAAAGAGGACAGTGTAGTAGGCCATGTTCATGTGGCCGTTGTAGTCGATCCACGCCTTCTCGATGTCCATTACGTCGGAAACATAGGGGACGGGCAGGCTCATCGGCGTTCCTTGGACTTCATGGCGCTGGACATCGCCAGGCGATTTGCAGATTAACTCCGTATAGGTCCGGCACAAGGACCGAGCTGTTCCAATCGCGGAGGAAACCATGGCCCTGAGCGACCTCAGGCGCGTCGAGCGCAACGAGGCCGGCATCGAAACGGTGCTCGGCATTCTCAAGCAGCGGCTCGGCGAGCGTTTCCAGACCAGCCAGGCGATTCGCGAGCAGCACGGCCACACGACGACCTACATTCCCAACCAGGCCCCGGACGGCGTCGCCTTCGTCGAGACGGCAGGCGAGGTGCAGGAGATCGTGAGGATCTGCGCCGAGCATCGCGTGCCGGTCATTCCGTTCGGCACCGGGACGTCGCTCGAAGGCCATGTCAACGCGCCCGGCGGCGGCGTCTCGATCGACACGTCGCGGCTCGACAAGGTGCTCGCGGTCAACGCAGAGGACCTCGACTGCACGGTCGAGGCCGGCGTCACCCGCGAGGCGCTGAACCGGCACCTGCGCGACACCGGCCTTTTCTTCCCGATCGATCCCGGCGCCAATGCCAGCCTCGGCGGCATGACGGCAACGCGGGCCTCCGGTACAAACGCCGTGCGCTACGGAACCATGCGGGAGAACGTCATCGGATTGACGGCGGTGATGGCCGACGGAACCCTGGTGAAGACCGGCGGCAGGGCGCGCAAATCGTCTTCGGGGTACGACCTCACCCGTCTGCTGGTCGGCTCGGAAGGAACGCTCGGCGTGATCACGTCGGTGACCCTCAAGCTCTACGGCATCCCGCAGGCGATCTCCGGCGGCGTCTGTCCGTTCCCATCGGTCGACGCCGCCTGCCGCGCGGTGATCATGACCATCCAACTCGGCATCCCGGTGGCGCGCATCGAACTGGTCAACGCGCTGCAGATGAGCGCCATGATCGCCTATTCGAAGCTCGACTATCCCGCGAGTCCCTGCCTGTTCGTCGAGTTCCACGGCACCGATGCCGGGGTGAAGGAACAGGCCGAGATGTTCGGGGAGATCGCCGCCGAGCATGGCGGCGGCCCGTTCCTGTGGACGAGCGTGGCCGAGGAACGCGCCAAGCTGTGGAAGGCCCGCCACGACGCCTACTGGGCGTCGATGACGATCAGGCCGGGTGCCAAGGGCTTGTCGACCGACGTCTGCGTGCCGATCTCGCGGCTTGCCGAGTGCATCGCCGAGACGGAGACAGACATCGCAGAGACCGGTCTCGTGGCACCGATCATCGGCCATGTCGGCGACGGCAATTTCCACGTCCTGGTGCTGATGGACATGGACGATCCGGGCGAAATCGAACGCGCGGAAGGTTTCGTCCACCGTCTCAACGCCCGCGCCATCGCCATGGACGGGACCTGCACCGGCGAACATGGGATCGGGCAGGGCAAGATGGCCTTCCTCGAACGCGAACACGGCGCCGGCGTCGACGTCATGCGCGCCATCAAGGCCGCCCTCGATCCGCTGAACATCATGAATCCGGGCAAGATGCCCGGATGAAGGCAAACGGCCGCGCAGGCGGCGTAGAATCGCCACTTTATCGACAGACTGATCGGAATAGAGTGCGCGCCAAGAACACAGTTCCGATCGGGGTGAGTCGCTGGCACGGCTTTTCGTAATCGTCGGCGGGTTTATCGTCCTGGCGCTGACCGTGGCGCTGGTGGGGCCGTATTTCGTCGACTGGACCTCCTACCGCGCCGACTTCGAGCGCGAGGCGAGCTATATCCTCGGCCGCAAGGTGACCGTGAACGGCGCCGCCAAGGCGCGGCTGCTGCCGTTCCCGTCCGTGACCTTTTCGGACGTGTCGGTGGCCGGCGGCGCCGACGGCGAGCCGGCGATGACCGTCGAGACGTTTTCCATGGACGCCGAACTCGCCCCGTTCATGCGCGGCGAGATCCTGATCTTCGACATGCGGCTCGAACGTCCCAAGGTGCGGCTCTCGGTCGGGCCGGACGGGGTGGTCGACTGGGCGCTCAGGCCGTCGATGCCCTACGATCCGACGCATGTCTCGCTGGAGAAGCTGACGGTCAGCGAAGGACAGGTGCTGGTCCGCCACGGCGCCAGCGGCCGCGACCACGCGCTGACGGAGATCAACGCGACGATTTCGGCGCGCTCTCTCGCGGGACCGTGGCGCGCCGAAGGAACGCTGCGCCTCGACGGGGCGCGTGCGGCGCTTTCCGTCTCGACCGGCAAGCCGGACGAGACCGGGGCGATGCGGGTGCGCGTCAAGGCCGAACCGGCGGTCTATCCGTTCTCGCTCGAGGCCGACGGCGACATCCGCCTGGAAGGTGGCGCTCCCCGCTACCGGGGCCAGTTCAAGCTCGCCGCGCGCAGCCTGGCGGGCGGCGAACTGCGCGGAACGGAGGGCGCCACCTTCCAGATGACGGCGACCGGCGAGAAGGCGCCGCCGGCCTACCGCGCCAGCGGCGACTTCGACCTCGACCACCAGCTTCTCGACGTGACGGCGTTCCGCCTGGAGACCGGGCCGGTGGTCGATCCCTACACGGCCGAAGGGACGGCGCGGATCGAACTCGGCGCGGAGCCGCGCTTCTCGATCACCGCCGACGGCGCGCAGGTGCGCTTCGACGATACGGTGGCTAAGGCGGACGCGGTCAGCGGGCTGACGCTGGAGGACAGGCTGGCGGCGATCGAAGCCGTCCTGGCCGACCTGCCGAAGCCGTCGATCCCGGGCACGATCGCGGTGAAACTGCCCGCTATCGTCGCGGGCGACACGACGATCCGCGACGTGGCGCTTTCGGCGCAGCCGGCGCCGGAAGGATGGGCAATCGAGAGTTTCGCGGCGCTGCTGCCCGGGCGCACCATGATCGAGGGCGACGGGCTGCTCAGCACCGGCGACACGTTCGGCTTCACCGGAAAGCTGCTGCTTGCCGTCGGCCAGCCGTCCGGCTTCGCCGCGTGGCTGTCGCGCGACGTTGACGAGGCGATCAGGCGGTTGCCCTCGGCGGGCTTCAGCGCCAAGGTCGAGCTGACGCGCGAACGGCAGCGCTTCGACGGGCTCGAACTGATCCTGGGCAATGCCCGCTTTCGCGGCGCGCTCGACCGCAACCGGCCGGCCGAGGGTGCGGCGTCGATCTCGCTCCAGCTCGACGGTGGTGCGCTCGACGTCGACGGGCTGAAAGCCTTCGCCTCGCTGTTCGTCAGCGACGCCGGGATGACGCGGTTGGCCGAGCAGGACGTCGACCTTTCGGTCAAGGCCGGTCCGGTCAGTGCCGGCGGGCTGATTGCGGAGACAGTCGACACCGCGCTCAGGCTTCGCGACGGGCGGATCGAGATCGACCGGCTGGCGCTGGTCGGCCTGGAAGGCGCCAGCGTCAGCGCCACCGGCATCATCAAAGACCTCGGCAAGACGCCGTCCGGCAATGTCGATGCGGCCATCGTCGGCGCGGACCTGGCGCCGTTGATCTCCGTCATCGCCGAGCGCTATCCGCAGAACGCGCTGGCGGCGGCGCGGCGCCGCCGCGCCGAAGCCTATCCCGACCTTTTCGCAGACGCGGAAATCGATCTCGTCGCCTCGGCGGTGCCGGGAGGCGACGGCAGCGTCGCGGTGAGCGCACACGGCAAGGCGGGCGGCAGCGATTTCTCGCTCACGGCCTCTGGCAGCGCGGAGCCGCTGTTCGATGCTGCCCGGCCGCTGTCGCTGACGGTCTCGGCGAAGAACGACAATGCCGAAGCGCTGCTCGCCCTCTGCGGGCTTCCGACACTGCCGATCGGCATGATCGGTGCGGCGGACACGACGCTGACGGCGCGCGGCACGCTGTCGAAAGGGCTTGAGACGGCACTGGATTTCACCTCGGAAGGCTTGTCGGCGTCCTACAAGGGCAGCTTCCGCACGGCCGAGAGCGGAGCCGAAGGAGAGGGCGCCATCGCCCTGCAATCGGCCGACATCGAGCCCTGGCTGATGACGACGGGGCTGGGCTTGCCCGGCTTCGGCTTCGGCACGCCCGTCGACCTCGCCGCGGATGCGACCTTCGGCAAGGGCCTCCTGACCTTCTCGCGGATCGACGGATCGGTGGGCGAAGGGGCGGTCGCCGGCGACATCAATGCGGCCTTGAAGGACGGGGGTCCGCACCTGACTGGCGCCGTCACGCTCGACACGCTCGACCTGGTCCCGGTCGTGGCCATGGTGCTCGGCGAAGCGTCGCTTGTCGACGACGGCGAGGGGTGGCCGAAGTCGCCTTTCGCCGGTTCCGCCGCGCTGCCGCTCTCCGCCGACCTCGACGTCGCCGCAGGCACCGTGTCGGCCGGCATGCTCGGTGTCGCCGAAGACGTGTCCTTCAGCGGCGCACTCGGCGCGGAAGGCCTGCGCATCGCCGACCTGAAGGCGGCCGTCCACGACGGCGCGCTGACGGGCCTTGTCGAGATCAAGAACAATGGCGGCACGGGAATAGTCTCCGGCCAGGCGAAGCTCGCGGGTGCCGACATCGAAAGCCTGCTGGAGGGCGGCGGCATCAAGGGACGCGCCGACGTGACGGCGACGCTGTCCGCCAGCGGCAAGACGATCGAGAGCCTGATCGCCTCGCTGTCGGGCTCGGGCACGGCCAAGGCTCACGGCCTGACGGTCTCCGGCCTCGACGCGGGCGCATTTGCCAAAATCATCGCCGGGGCCGACCAGATCGGCCGCGACATCGACGGGCCGCGCACGGCGGCCTTCGCGCCGCCGCTCGTTTCCGCCGGCAACTTCGTCGCCGGAGAGGCGGACCTTGCCTTCACGGTGGCTGGAGGCATCATGCGCGCGCCGCCCCTCAGCCTCCCCATTCCCGAGGCGACGCTGACCGCTTCGCTGCGCGCCGATCTCAGCGCGGCAACGGTCGCGGCCGACGGCGAGATCACCTATGCGCCGGGCGACGAGGCTCTGGTCGGTTCGGAGCCCGCGGTGCGCTTCTCGGCGGAAGGCGCTCCGGGCGCGATGACAGTGCGCCTCGACACAGAGCCGCTGGCGCAGTTCCTGACCCAGCGGGCGCTGGAGATCGAGCAGGCCCGCGTCGAGGCGATGCAGGCGGCGCTGCTGGAGAAGCAGCGGCTGAGGCGCGAGGCGCGCTATTATGCGGCGCTGCAGAGCGAGCGCCTGCGACTCGACGAGGAGCGCCGGCGTGCGGAAGAGGAAGCCCGCCTGAAAGCCGAGGAGGAAGCGCGCGTCCGCGCCGAGGCAGAGGCCGCGGCGAAAGCGGAAGAGGAGGCGCGGCGCAAGGCCGAAGAGGAAGCCCGCGCCAAGGCCGGCGGCGAGGCGCACCTGAAGGACGAGGCGCTGGAGGAGGAAAGGGCCGCCAGCGAAGCGCGCGCGGCGGAAGCGCTGCGCCGCGCCGAACGGGAACGGGCGAAAGCTACCGCGGAGGCGGCCGACAAGATCGAGCGCGCGCCGCTTCCCGCCGATCGCGGCGCCGCAGTGCCGGAATCGAGCGCCGGCAGCTTCGATCCGCTCAACATCGAAAATTTCCTCAAGTCGCTCACGGGCAACTGAGACAGGTCAAGCAACTGAGACAGGTCAGGTTTGATCGGCCTGCCGCGACTTCAGCCATTCGAGGACGTGGACGCGCAGTGCCGAGGAAAGGTTCGCCTCGCGCGGCCGGGTCGCGTCGACCTCGGCGACGAGTGCCGCGACCGCCATGCCGCGGCGGGCGGCGATGGCGGCCAGTTCGTCGTGGAACGGCTGCTCGAGGGAAAAGCTGGTGCGGTGGCCCCTGATCGATATCGACCGCTTGCGCACGCGACTATCCGTTGCGCCGGTCATTCCGGCACGCCGTCGTCCCTGCCGTCGCGGCGATGGCCGTCGAAGAACGCGCGGGTGCGTTCGGCTTCAGCCTCGTCACGTTCGCGTTCGGCCCTGGTGCGGCCGTAGGCGACACGGTTGCGTTCGGCGGCCTGCTCTTTGTCGGCCCGCGCCTTGCGCTTGCGCAGCAGACGCAGGTTGACGACCTCGCCCACGGCTATTTCTTGCGGAAGGCGTCGAGCGAGACGACCTCGGCGCCGCTCTTGGCGGCCGGTTCGGCCGCGGCTTCCTCGGCGGGGCGGACCGGCGGCTTGCGCCGCGGCTCGGCCTTCTTCGGCGGGGACGGCAGCTTCGTCGACTCGGGCGCTGCTTCCTCGACCAGTGCGGCGGCGGGTTCGGCCTTCACGTCGAACTCCAGTTCGAAGTTGACGGAGGGGTCGTAGAAGCCGCGCACGGCCGAGAACGGGATCTCGAGCCGCTCGGGGATGTCGGAGAAGGACAGGCCGACCTCGAAGCCGGTATCAGTGACCTTCAGATCCCAGTACTGGAACTGCAGCACGATGGTCATCTGCTCGGGATAGCGCTCGCGCAAGCGCGTCGAGACGCGTACGCCCGGCGCCCCGGTGAGGAAGGTGATGAAGAAGTGGTGGTTGCCGGGCAAGCCCGTGCGCGCGACTTCCATCAGGACCTTGCGCATGACGCCGCGCAAGGCCTCCTGGGCCAGGATGTCGTAGCGGATAAGGTCTTCGGCCATAGCGGTCCGGCTTCCTTGAATCGTTCCGACATAGCTGTAATCAAGCGCGGGGCCGGCGTAAACCGCATATAGGGCGGGTGCGACCGCAGAGCAGGCGCCGCGCCGCGAAATCGACCGACGACTAAGCACGCAAGAATGCGCGAGGCGATGAAGGGTGGGGGAGGGAAGTGGAGGCTTCTGTTGCCAGGTGCCTCCGGACCCCGCCTGGAGGTGCTAACCCCCAGGGCTTGATTCGAGACTATCGCGCCGCGTTAAGCAGCGAGACGTGCCTCAGCATAGTTGTCGTTGGCAACTATAAGGTTAGCCCGATAACGGTGGTACAATGCCGGGCAAAAGTCCGATCTTTACACCCTCGTCGATCCTGTTTCGCCCCCAGCAGAAGCCGTCGCTCCGGCGGTTTCTGGTGGAGGCGCCGGGTACCGCCCCCGGGTCCGAATGGCTTATTACATCGGCCGTTTATCGCCATAGTCAGGCAAGCTGACGGGACGAATATAGGGAGGGCAAGGGCGGATGTGAAGCCTCGGCGAGTGACTTTCCGAGCGACGGCGAATTCTCCTCGCCAAGACGCACGATGCCGCGAAACGTATCCGTTTCGCGGCATCGTGGAGTCCTGGCGACCACAGGTCGGGCGAGGCGAGAGGCGCGCGGACGCGCCACCGATCTCAGAACTCCAGGTAGGCAGCCATCAGCGCTTCGACCTGGGAATTGTTCATCGCCTGGATCTGGGCCTCGGTGAAAGCCGTGACCTGATCCTGGGTAAGGCCCGAGATGTCGTCGGCAGACAGGCCGGTTATGGCCTTTGTGGAGATCGCCGCGATGTCGCCGGTGGAGAATGCCGCCAGGTCCTCAGTCACCATCGCGTCGATCTGGGCACTGCTGAGCGCCGCCGTCTGCGCCTCGGTGAAGGCTCCGACCTGATCGGCGGTCATGGCGTCGACCTGGGTTGCGGTGAGGCCGGCGGCCGCCTTCGTGCTGAGCGCCGCGACCTGGTCGGTGGTGAGGGCGCCGATCTGGTCGGTCGACATCGCCCCGACCTGGGCTGCGGTGAGGGCGCCGACCTGGGCGGTCGACAGCGCGCCGACCTGGTCGGTGGTCATGGCGGCGATCTGCGTCGTCTTCATGCCGGCGATCTGGCCGGTGGTCAGCGCGCCGA
>CAYJMY010000060.1:17057-22855 GCA_964371125.1 uncultured Mesorhizobium sp.
GCGGCGATCTGCGTCGTCTTCATGCCGGCGATCTGGCCGGTGGTCAGCGCGCCGAGCTGGTCGGTCGACAGCGCGGCGACGGCATCATTGGAAAGGCCGGAGATCGCCTTCGCGGAAATGGCGGCGATCTCGTCGGTGGAAAATTCGGCGATCTCGGTGGCATCGACGGTCGCCATCTGCGCCGCCGTCAGGCCGGAGACCTGATCGGCGGTAAGGGCCGCGATCTGGTCGACCGTCAGCGTGTCGAGCTGCGTGGCGGAGAGGGCCGCGACCTGCGTCTTGCCAAGGCTGGCGATCTTGGTCGCGTCGATCACCGCGAGCTGTTCAGCGGTGAGGCCCTTCATTGAGGCGGCGGAAATCGAGCCGAGCTGTTCTTCGCTCAGGGCTTCGAGGTCTCCGGTCTCGATGGCGGCGACCTGGGTCGCGCTCAGAGCGCCGATCTGGGGCGTGCTCAGGGCCTGCATGTCCTCGGTGGTGAAGGCGGTGATCGCCGCCGTGGACAGGTTGCGGATCTGGGCTACGGACAGAGAAGAAACGATCGAAGTCATGAGGGCCGCCTTCAGCGTTGCTCGAATACGATGTCATGCCCCTGCCAGCAGCCGCGCGCCGAGACCTGGAGCCATCGCTCCGCGGAGTCAGCCGCGTCTTGCGCCTGCTGACGGCTCGATCGCTTGAACATGACCGCGATCGGCAACCGGCATTCGAGCGCACTGTCGGACGCAACCAGATACTTGGTGGGCGCATGGCTCTCTTGCAGGAGCCGGGCAGCGGAAGCGCATCATGCCTTCAGAGCGCAATGTGCTCTGCTTCCTCCGCCTGATGGACGGTCCTCCTGCCAGCGCAGGGAGATCGCCGGGCCCGGCTGCAAGGCGCCTGCTGGCGGCTTTGGAGCGTAGGCCTTGCCGTTAAAATAGTCCGGGAGATTTTAATTTTGGCTTAACAGCCCGTTAGCGTTCACATCCGGACGACCGCCAGGAAGCGCGACATGGGGGAAGCCACCGCGCGCGGCGCGCCAGCGAAAACGCGAGCGGCGGCGTGTCGGGAACGAACTGGAACCTGTGCAGGAAGGTCCGCATGCGGGCCCTTGCGGGCCTCACGACGTGTCGGGCGGCGGCCGGCGGCCACGCGCGGCGGGGAGCCGGAAGACGAGGAACACGGGGAGGATCACGGGGAGGATCACCGGGGGGAGCGCCGGCAGGCCGGGCGCGCCGCCGGGGCCGGGCCTTTCGCCGGCGGGGCGGCCGGCGGCACCCGCGAGCACGCCGAGCAGGGCGGCGAGCAGGCGCAGGCGGAGCGCGAGGAGCGCCGCATCGGCGGGGCTGCCGCCGAGGCCGGGCGGCTCGTCGAAACACGGCCAGTCCGTTTCGGTCACCCCGGCGACGAACGTCTCCGTCGCCCCGGCGACGAAGGCCCGCGCGATTCTCTCGGCCCGCCACAGGATGGCGAGCACGAGGAAGCGGACGGGCAGGGAGCGGGCGGCGGCGCGCTCGGCGAGGAGCGCCAGGGCGACGAGCGTCGCCGCGATGGCCCGCAGCGTCCGCCTGTCCGTGAATGCACCCTCCATCGCCGCGCCTCCGTTGGCCGCGGCGATTCTAGGGCGGGTTTTTCGGCAGGGGGATAAAACCGTGGGCGGATCGCAGCCGGAATCGCGGAAGGCGTTGATTTCGTTGAAGGGGGGCGGCGGATCTTATCCCCGCATCGCCGGCGCCGGAACGAGCGTGGCGCGGCGGAGGCGGTGGGCGGGGGCGCGGACGCGTCGGGAGTGGCGGGGAGTGGTCGAGAGCAGCGGCGGGAAGGCGCCCAATTTCAGTCTTCAGGAAGAGGCCCGCATGTTCCTGAAAGCAGCCCCTGCACTGAGATCACTTGTTCGTATTACTGGAAGACGATGCTGACGAAGCCCCACGCATTGACATAGTCACATATATCAATGTTCCCGCCTGAGACGATGTGGATTGATTCACTCTCAAGTTGCATGAGCTCCAGCTATCAGCGATGATTGTCACCGCGAAAGCGTGGGGACGCGAATTTGCCAAATTCACATCTTGTAGGAAGCAAGCTTGTTGCATTTTACCTTAGCAATGGAGATAGGGCGATAGTTCGCCTGGGCCGCTTCCATGCTTGATGGCCCCCATTTTTCTAAAGTGTGTGGCGGTGGCGATAGCGCCCGGCTTGACGTGCTGTTTGTCCACGGCTTGACCGGCGATCCGTTCGATACATGGACTTCTGGGGTTGAGCAGGAATACTGGCCGAAATGGCTATGCGAGGAACTAGAGGGCGTATCGGTCTACGCCCTGGGGTATCCCGCCAGCATCTTCGGAAAATGGGCCAAGAAGGAGATGAACCTCCACGAGCGGGCAGGCAATATGCTGGAACATCTTGCGTCCGGCGGTATCGGGGCGAAACCGATTGCCCTAGTCTGCCATAGTCTCGGCGGCATCCTCGTGAAGGAAATGCTCCGCACGTCGAATGAATGCGCCGACGAGGGCTGGAAGGCAATCGCCGGGCAAACTCGTCTTTCAGTCTTTATGGCGACGCCGCACAAGGGTGCTTCTCTGGCGTCGGCGGTGAAGCTGATTGTGCCGCGGCTCGCCTCGTCTCATGTGGACCTTTTAACGAATGACAGTGGTTACCTGACCAGCCTTAACCAGTCCTACCGCGATCTCGCAACCAGCGCCGGCATTGCGACGGTTGCTTACTACGAGAAGTATAAGACCAAGGATGCCGGTTTCATTGTCTCAGAAGATAGCGCCGACCCGGGTGTCGGCAAGACGCGGCCGGTGGCAGTGGATGCCGACCACATCTCCATTTGCAAACCTGCCGGCCGGACTGATCTCATATTCACGTCGTTGTGCCGCCATTTGAAGGCCGTTCTGAAGCAATGTCCTGTACCAGCGCTGGAAGATGGCGCGTTCGATTCATTTGCCCCGGACGATTACAGCGCGGGTTCTGGGTCAGATCGGCGTGACCTGCTGCAAAAGCTGATTGATGCAGGCCGGGAGCATGAATACCAGAAAGCCAACAGTCTCCAGAACAAGTTTGCACAGCGCTATTATAAGCTGGGCCTCCATACGGAAGCCAAGACCAAGAGCGACGCTGTGCTATCCGCCGTGGAGCAGCGGTTCACGACGCATGTCTATGGCGGCAAAATCTGCAAAGGTGCGACCGACGATGAAATCGCTGCCGCCTTGCAGGCTCATGTCATCGATCCAATGTGTGGCGGCAAAGGAAGGGATCATTTAAGCCCGACAGCCATTTTGCAGGCGCTCTATTTTCTCACGGAGCAGTGCTACATTCAGTGGGACGCGGCATGAGCGGTCGGCTCTGGTATCCCCAGCTTGATGTTTACGATGCGATCCGGCGGATTGGCGGATTGCTGACGTTCTGGAGTGCGGATGTCGCGCCTTCGCCAGAGCGGCTATTCATCGCCGATTTCTACCTTGCAAACCCACCGCTCCTGCACAAGACGCATATGACGCGCGAGGTACGGAACGAATTCAACGGGCTTGGAATCTCGCGACCGGAGAAGGCCTTTATCAGCTATCCGTCGCCGCCAATCCTGTTTCAGAAGATGGACGAGGTTCAGCGCCAGGCGTTCAGGACGCTGACAGGTAAGGGACTGATCGACCTGCCGAAACTTGAAAAAGGTACGGTGTCGCCCTCTGCCGCCGGCTTAGAGCTTTTTGAAGATCGTTTCGTCCCGCTCTTTGGCGAGGCCGAACGCAAGGTCGCCGTATTTATCGCCGACTCGTTTTCGCTTGCAGACAAAGAAATTGGGGCTTTGCGTCGGAGCACGGGCCTGAGAAGGGTGGTCCGGTGAGCTTCTCTCATTTTTACATCCGACGGCTTCGGGTGCTGTTGAAAGGAGCGCCGGTCTATGACCAGCGCTTTCATACCGGCGTCAATATCATCAGGGGCGAGAACGGCTCCGGTAAATCCACCATTGCTGATTTCATTTTCTATATTCTCGGCGGGGAGTTCGACAATTGGAAGACGGTCGCCGCCAATTGCAGTGAAGTGCAGGCCGAAGTCGTGACACAGGGCGGCGTACTGACGCTTCGCAGAGAGATTGGCCGCGCGCAGACGCCCATGCAGGTCTTCTTCGGGCCGATGACAGAGGCCGAGCAGCACGGGCTGGATGGTTGGGAAACCTATCCGATCCGCCGGTCGGAAAGCCGGGAGAGCTTTTCGCAGGTCTTGTTTCGCGCATCGGGCATTCCCGAAGCGCAAAGCCAAGGCGCTGCCAACATCACTATGAACCAGTTATTGCGGCTGCTCTATTCCGACCAGCGCACGCCTGCGGCCTTTCTTTTCCGGTTTGAATCCTTTGATACGCGTGAGATCCGCGAAGCGGTTGGCGATCTCATTTGCGGTCTCAGCGTATATGAACTTTACGAGATAGAACTCAGCCTTCGCGATCTCGACAAGCAATTCGACGAAAAGAACCGTCGGTTCACGGCACTTTTGAGTGCACTACCGCCGGACGAATTGCTTTCGCGGGTTGAGACAATCGATAACCACTCGACCGCACTATCCAGGGAGTATGAGAGATTGACAGCGGAGATCGGCAACGCCGACGCGCTCGTTGATGACGGGCAAGTGCAGGAGTTTGTCCGAGCGCGTAAGAAGGCGGGGGACGAGCTGCGGAAATGCGGCGCGCAGATCACGCTCAATGAACAGAACCTTCACATCAACGAGCTCGAAATCGCAGACCTCACCGGCTTTCTCGAATACCTAGACGAGCTGGCGGAGAAATTGCCACGGGCACAAGCTTCATCCGATATCGTTGGCAATATTGATTTCACCCATTGCCCCGCCTGTCTCGCTCCGCTTTCAGGTAGCCAGGGGCCGGATCACTGCGTGCTATGCGGCACCGAAACCGATCCGGAGCATGAGCGTTCACGCTATCTCCAGATCAAGATGGATCTGGACATCCAGATACGAGAATCGCGTCAGCTCTTGGAAGAGAAGCGGCGCTCTTCAGCTAATATAGAACGCGAACTCCGCCGCCTGCGTCGTGAATATCAGGAGCAGCTTTCTGAATACAACATCAGGTATGAGGTAAGCACCTCGCCGCGCGAGAGCTTTGTCGCTGAACGTTATCAGCGCCTTGGCCAGATTGATCGCGAGCGCACTGAACTGGCACGGCTTCGGGAAAGAGCTCTTGAGATACAAGCTCTCAGCGAAGAGAAGGCGGCTCTGCAGGAGCAGATCAACCGCCTCAAGGATCGCCAGAAAGCGTTGGAAACTGCCAGCGAGCAGCGCCGCAGGCAGGCGTTGACGCGTGTTTCCGAAACGGCGAAAGGCATCTTGAAGCAGGATTTGGACCGCCAGGATGAGTTCCGGAACGCCCAGAGCGTGGCTGTCAATTTCGGCGATAATTCAGTTCTCGTTGATGGCGAGCTGAACTTTGCCGAAAGTAGCAACGTCATTGTGAAAAACGCCACCGTCTTGTCACTCCTGCTCGCTGCGACTCAGGATGAAAAATTCTATCATCCTCGTTTCGTTTTGTTCGACAACATTGAAGACAAAGGGATGGAGCAGGACCGGAGCCACAATTTCCAGGAGATCATTTTGCACGCGTCAGATGCAGCAAAGCTGGATCATCAGATAATTTTCACAACCTCAATGTTAAATCCGGCACTAAATCATGAAAAATATGTAATTGGACCACATTATACCCACGACAATCGGACCCTTTCTATTCGCAATTAGAGGCCGAAAATTAGGATGGAGGGATAGGCCGCTAGCAGGCTGTTGAAGAAGTCGCTCGCCGCGAGGCTTTCAGCATGATTCACTGT
>CAYJMY010000061.1:0-5028 GCA_964371125.1 uncultured Mesorhizobium sp.
TCACCGAGATGAAGGAGCGGTTCATGCCCTTGCACATGATGTAGGACAGGATCGCGCCCGACGAGCCGACCAGCGCGCCGGTGATGATCAGCGCCAGGTTGCCCAGCGTGAAGCCGAGCGCGGCCGCCGCCCAGCCCGAATAGCTGTTCAGCATCGACACGACCACCGGCATGTCGGCGCCGCCGATCGGGACGATCAGCAGCACGCCGAGCGCCAGCGAGGCGACGACGATCAGCCAGAAGATCGTGTAGCTCTCGGTCGTCACCAGAAGCACGATCAACACGACCAGCGCGGCGCCGAGCGCGGCGTTGACCAGGTGGCGCATCGGCAGCAGGATCGGCTTGCCCGACATGCGGCCGTCGAGCTTCAGGAAGGCGATGACCGAGCCTGTGAAGGTGATCGCGCCGATGGCGACGCCGAGGCTCATCTCGACCAGCGCCTGGCTGTGGATGTCGCCGATGACGCCGATGCCGAAGCTCTCCGGCGCGTACATGGCGGCCGCAGCCACCATCACGGCCGCCAGGCCGACCAGGCTGTGGAAGGCCGCGACCAGCTGCGGCATCGAGGTCATGGCGATGCGCCGCGCCGTCACCGCGCCGACGCCGCCGCCGATGGCAAGGCCGACGACGATCAGGGCGATGCCGTTGAACGACGGCGTGGCCAGCGCCAGCGTCGTTACGATGGCGATCCCCATGCCGATCATGCCGTAAAGGTTGCCCTGGCGGCTCGTCGTAGGATGCGAGAGACCCCGCAGCGCCATGATGAACAGGACGCCGGAGACGAGATAGAGAAAAGAGGCGAGATTGGCTGACATCGGCCTTACTTCTCTTTCTTCTTGTACATCGCCAGCATGCGCTGGGTGACGAGGAAGCCGCCGAAGATGTTGACCGAGGCGAGCACCAGCGCGACGAAGCCGAAGCCGGTGGCCAGCCCCGCCGCCGAAATGCCGACCGCGAGCAGCGCGCCGACCACGATCACCGAGGAGATGGCGTTGGTCACCGCCATCAGCGGCGTGTGCAGGGCCGGCGTCACCGACCATACGACATAGTAGCCGACGAAGATCGCCAGGACGAAGATGGCGAAGCGGAAGACGAAGGGATCGATGGCGCCGCCCGACAGCGCATGCGCCGCGTCGCCCGCCGCGTCCGCGGCGCCGGGCGCGTCGGCCAGGTCCGTCACCGCGGCCTTCACGGCGGCGGCGGCCTGTTCGAGCTGTTCGAGGGCTTTTTCGAGAGCGGTCTTTTCCATTACGCGTCTCCCCCGGATTTCGTCTTGGCCGACTTGCCGCCCTTGGCCGCGGGACCCGACTTGAGCGGCGGTTCGGCCTTGGCGCGGGCGCGGGCCGAGGGCACCTTGTCTTGCTTCGCCGGCTTGGCGGCGTTGATAGACGCCTTGGCCGCCGACGCTGGCTTCGCCGCCGGCTTGGCCGGCGCCGCGGCGGGAGCCGCCTCGGCAAGCGCCGCCGCTGCAGCGAAATTCGCATGCACGACCTTGCCGCCGTCGGTGAGCATGGTCGCCTTGACCAGCTCGTCGTCGCGCTTGATGGCGAGCGTCTTCGTGGCCTTGTCGACCATCGTCTCGAGGAAGGCGAAGAGGTTCCTGGCGTAGAGCAGCGAGGCGCTGGCCGCGACGCGGCCCGGCACGTTGAGGTGGCCGACGATCTTCACCCCGTTGGCGGTGGTTACGATCTGCCCGGCGACCGCGCCCTCGACATTGCCGCCGCGCTCGACCGCGAGATCGACGAGCACCGAGCCCGGCTTCATCGAGGCGACCATCGCCGCAGAGACCAGCTTCGGCGCCGGCCGGCCGGGGATCAGCGCCGTGGTGATGACGATGTCCTGCTTGGCGATGTGTTCGGCCGTCAGCGCCGCCTGCTTGGCCTGGTATTCTTTCGACATCTCCTTGGCGTAGCCGCCGGCCGTCTCCGCCGCCTTGAACTCCTCGTCCTCGACGGCGAGGAACTTCGCTCCGAGCGACTGGACCTGTTCCTTCACTGCCGGCCTGACGTCGGTGGCGGTCACCACGGCGCCGAGCCGCCGCGCCGTGGCGATCGCCTGCAGGCCGGCGACGCCGACGCCCATGATGAACACCTTGGCGGCGGGCACCGTGCCGGCTGCCGTCATCATCATCGGCAGCGCGCGGTCGTATTCGGAAGCCCCGTCGATCACCGCCTGGTAGCCGGCGAGGTTGGCCTGCGAGGACAGCACGTCCATGACCTGGGCGCGCGTGATACGCGGCATGAATTCCATGGCAAAGGCGGTCACGCCGGCACGTGCCAGCGCCGCCACGGCCGCGTCATTGCCGTAGGGGTCCATGATGGCGATCACCGCGGCGCCCGCCTTGTAGCCCTTGAGCTCGGCCTCGGTCGGGCGGCGGACCTTGAGCACCACGTCGGCGCCTGCCGCATCCGACGCCTTGCCGATCGTCGCACCCGCCTTGGCGAATTCCTCGTCGGGGATGCGCGAGCCGGCGCCGGCGCCGGCCTCGACGACGACGGAAAAGCCGAGCCCCGTGATCCGCTTCACCGTATCCGGAGAGGCGGCAACCCGCGGCTCGTTGCCGTCGATTTCTTTCGCTACGAAAACTGTCTGTCCCACCGCCATGCTCCCCTCCGGTCGGATCCCGTTCTGCGCCGCGCCGGGCAGGCGCCCGGCGGGCAGCGGTGGATCGGCCTATCGCAGCAGGAAGACGCCGACGGCGTTGATCAGGATGAAGAGGATCGTCGCCGAGAAGAAGCCCGCGCTGGTGAAGAAGCCGAACGCCATGGCGATCATCAGCGCCACGCAGGCGAGCGTGCCGAACTTGGCGAGCGTGAGGAACATCGAGTAGGTCTTTTCGTGTTCCGCATAGTCCATCTTCGCACCCATTTCGACGGGTCCGGTCGGCGCATGGTCAGCCATCGTAGTTCCCTCGCAAAGCCACTGATCGGCACATAGCGAAAAGCGGGATCGAGGGCAATGGCGGCAAGCGTCGCAGGCGGTGCAAGTCCGCAACAATCCGATCAGCGAAAGATCGCGAACAGGTAGACGGCGTAGCAGGCGATCAGGGCAACGCCCTCGAGCCGCGCTATCCTGCGTCCTGTCGAAGCCAGCACGAGGACGAGCAGCGTCGCGGCGACGAGGACCGGGAAGTCGAACCGCGCGACCCCTTCGGGAATCGGCACGGGCGAAATGAGGCCGATCAGGCCGCCGATGCCGAGCAGGTTGTAGAAGCAGGAGCCGATCGCGTTGCCGATCGCCAGGCCCGGCCGGCCGCGCAGCGCCGCAACGACCGAAGTCACCAGTTCCGGCGTCGTCGTGCCGATGGCCACGACGCTGAGGCCGATCACCGAATTGGAGACGCCGAGGAAATGCGCGAGCTCCACCGCCCCGTCGACGAAGGCGCCGCCGCTGTAGACGATGAGCAGGACGCCGCCGCCGGCGAGGATCAGGGCGGTCGTCATCGGCCAGGCGCCGGTCCAGCGCAAGAAGGCGAATCGCCATCCCTCCTCGCGGACGAGGTCCGCTGTCGTCGTCTCGTCGTCACGGTCGTCCGGCGTGGATTCCTGGCTGAAGGTCAGCCACAGGTAGACGCCGAGGAGAACGAGCATGACCACGCCGGAGGCGCGACCGAGCGGGAAAGTGGTGCCCCAGGCAACGAAGAGCAGTGTGGCGACGGTCAGCGCTGATCCTTCGCGGCGTACCAGCGATTCCGGCACCGCGACGGGCGTGATCGCCGCGGCCAGGCCGACGATGAGCAGGCAGTTGGCGATGTTCGCGCCAACGATGTTGCCGACCGCCATCCCCGGCGCGCCGGCGAGCACGGCGTGGATCGCGGTGGCGGTTTCGGGGACCGACGTACCGAAACCGACTAGGGTTAGCCCGATCACGAGCGACGAAACGCCGAGTCGCTGCGCGATCCTCACCGCCCCGCGGACCAGGAAATCGGCGCCGATCACGAGGCCTATGAGGCCGACGACGACCGACACGAATGTAGCCGTCATTGCCCCACCCGACCCGACTTCGATTCGCGACGGCCCGCCCGGTCGCGCGACGCGGACCGTAGGATGCAAGGTCCGCTGTCCGCAAGGCGGCGGCCGCGCCTATCCCGAGGGGATGGCGGCCGGTATCATGCCAGCCAGCGCTTGCGCCGCTTGTAGTGCTTGACGTCGCGGAAGGATTTTCGCCCCTCGCCGCCGACGCCGAGGTAGAACTCCTTCACGTCCTCGTTCTCGCGCAGCGCCGCGGCGGCGCCGTCGAGCACGATCCGGCCCGATTCGAGTATGTAGCCGTGGTTGGCGTAGCGCAGCGCGATGTTGGTGTTCTGCTCGGCGAGCAGGAAGGAGACGCCCTGCTCGACGTTCAGCTTGCGCACGATCTCGAAGATCTCCTCGACGAGCTGCGGCGCCAGCCCCATCGACGGCTCGTCGAGCAGGATCATCTTCGGCCGGCTCATCAGCGCCCGGCCGATCGCCGTCATCTGCTGTTCGCCGCCGGACGTGTAGCCGGCCTGGCTCTGCCGGCGCAGCCTGAGGCGCGGGAAATACTGGTAGACCATCTCCAGGTCGGCGCGGATCGCCGCGCCGCCGTCGCGCCGGGTGAAGGCGCCGGTCAGCAGGTTCTCCTCGACGGTCAGGTGGCCGAAGCAATGGCGGCCTTCCATGACCTGGATGCAGCCGCGCCGCACGAGCTCGTTGGGCGAAAGCGACTGCACTTCGGACCCTTCGAAGACGATGTTGCCCTTGGTGACCTCGCCGCGCTCCGCCTGCAGCAGGTTGGAGATCGCCTTCAGCGTCGTCGTCTTGCCGGCGCCGTTGGCTCCGAGCAGCGCCGTGATGCCGCCCTTCGGCACGACCAGCGAGACGCCCTTCAGCACCAGGATCACGTGGTCGTAGATGACCTCGATGTTGTTCACCTGGAGGATGGCGTCGGTCGCCGTCTCGGGGGTCTTTGCCACTGCGGTCATGCGTCGTTTCCGCTCTCGGGGATCGGGGAAGCCGGGCCCCCCCCACCCGCGGGCCCCCCGGGGGGTTGGTGGGGGATTTGAAGA
>CAYJMY010000061.1:5038-22501 GCA_964371125.1 uncultured Mesorhizobium sp.
CCCCCGCGCCCCCCCCGGCCGGTTGTCATGCGGTCAGTTCGACTTGCAGGCCTCTTCGCGCTTCGGCCATGGCGCATTCGCGGCCGTGTACTCCTCGGCGGCCTTCTCCAGCATCGGGCGCACGACGTCGGTCATCGGCGCGAACCAGTCGCCCGCCTTCTGCCAGTCGCTGCCGTTCCACTCGACCACATAGACCTTGTGGTGACCCGAATGGTCGGAGCAGGAGAGCTTGACGGGCGCCACGAAGCCTTCCATGCCCATCTCCTTGATGCGGGCCTCGTCGATGTTGAGGTTCTCGAGGCCGTCGCGCATGTCGGCCGCAGTGATGACCTTCTTGCCCGAGATCTCCTGCGCCCGGCGGATGCCCTCGGCGATCAGCATCGAGTTGTAGACGCCACGGTTGTAGAGGTTGTCGGCGAACTTCGCCGGATCGACATGGCTCTTTCCGGCGTCCACGACATACTTCTTGATGTCCTGGATGGCGGGATAGTCCTGGCCGACGCCGTGGAAGTTCATGGTCCGGTAGCCCTTGGCCGCCTCGCCGCCCGCCGCCGCGTCGTCGTTGCCGCCCGACCACCAGATGCCGTAGAAGCGGTCCATCGGATAGCGGATCTTGGTCGCTTCCTTGACCGCTGTCGGGTTCATGGCGCCCCAGCCCTGGATGTACATGTAGTCAGGGTTGTCGCGGCGGATGTTGAGCCACTGCGAGGCCTGGTTCTGCATCTCCTTGCCGGGCACGGGATAGAGCGTCAGCGTGAAGCCGTACTTCTTCGAGAAGTCCTCGAGCAGCGGGATCGGCTCCTTGCCGTAGCCGGCGTCGAGGTAGATGTAGCCGATCTTCTTGCCGGCGAGCTTGTCGAGGCCGCCCTCGCGGTTGGCGATGTCGGTGATGATCGCCGAGGCGCCGTCCCAGTAGGTGTCCGGCGGGTTGAACACCCAGGGGAACGTGTCGCCGACGGCCGCCGCCGACAGACCGTAAGCCATCGACAGGACCGGGATCTTGTCGACGCCGGCCTTGGGGATGACCTGCAGCGTGATGCCCGTCGAGTACGGATTGATCACGATCGGGTTCTTGGCCTTGACCTGCTCGTAGCATTCGACGCCCTTCTGGGTGTCGTAGCCGGTTTCGCACTCCTCGACGACGAGCTTGACGCCGTTGATGCCGCCGTCGCGCTCGTTGAGCATGTTCAGGTAGTCGGCCATGCCGTTTGCGATCGGAATGCCCGAACCCGCATACGGTCCGGTCCGGTAGCTGAACAGCGGAACGTAGACGCTGTCCTCCGCGAAGGCGGGAACCGCCGCCGACGTCGCCATTAGGGCCAGAAGGCCGCCGGCGATCACCGATTTTCTCATCATGTCGTTTCCTCCCGATAGTCTGGCCGCGAGGCCGTTGCTGAGCCTTGAGATTTCCGGGTCCAGGCAAGGCTCGAAGCCTGGATATCCTCTCCGGCGACCACACGGGCCGCCGATGCGTCGCTCAGGCGTAGGGGAACGGCCATACCCTGAGCTTTTCCTTTCCGATCTGCCACAGCCTCGCGAGCCCGTGCGGCTCGAGGATGAGGAAGACGATGATCAGCGCGCCGACGATCATCGACGTCAGCTGCGTGACGGTTTCCGACGGCAGCGGCATGCCGATCAGCGGCATGCCCCAGCGCAGCAGGATCGGCAGGATCCAGATGAAGGCGGCGCCGAAGAACGAGCCGATCAGCGAGCCCAGCCCGCCGAGGATCGCCATGAACAGGACCTGGAACGACAGCGTCACCGAGAAGGCCGACGGCTCTGCCGCACCGAGGTAGAAGAACACGAACATCGCCCCCGACACGCCGCACAGGTAGGACGACACGGCGAACGCCGACAGCTTGGCGTGCAGCGGCCGCACGCCCATCAGCTCGGCGGCGATGTCCATGTCGCGGATCATCATCCACTGCCGGCCGATGCGGCCGCGGATCAGGTTCTTCACCAGGAACGTCAGCGCGATGACGACGAACAGGACGATGTAGTAGCGCGCCGAACTCGATGCCGTAGGCCCGGTCAGCGTCACGCCGAACATCGATCGCCCCGGCACCTCGATCGCGCCCGAGGCGTTGTAGTTGTAGAGCCAGGGGATGCGGATGAAGCACCATTCGAAGAAGAACTGCGCCGCCAGCGTGGTCACCGCCAGGTAGAGCCCCTTGATGCGCAGCGACGGCAGGCCGAAGACGATGCCCACCGCCGCGGCGGCGAAGCCCGCAAGCAGCACGTGAATGACGATCGGCACGTCGGGGAAGAGCGTCACCAGCTTGTAGCAGGCGTAGGCGCCCACGCCCATGAAGCCGCCGGTGCCGAGCGAGAGCTGCCCGGCATAGCCGGTGAGAACGTTGAGCCCGATCGTCGCCAGCGCCAGCACCAGGAAGGGGATGGCGACTGCCGAGAGGAAGAAATCGTTTCCGGCCCACGGCACGACGACGAGCGCCACGAGCAGGATGATGACGACGCCGACGCGATCCTGCAGGATCGGGAAGACCTGCTGGTCTGCCGCGTAGCTGGTTTTGAACTGGCCGACTTCCCTGTAGAACATGATCGCTCCCGCCCGCTCAGATCCGCTCGATGATGCGTTCGCCGAACAGGCCCTGCGGCCGGAACAGCAGGAAGATCAGGGCGATCATGTAGGCGAGCCAGCTCTCGATGCCGCCGCCGACGAGCGGCCCCCAGTAGATCTCGCCGATCTTCTCGCCGATGCCGATGATCAGGCCGCCGACGATGGCGCCGGGGATCGAGGTGAAGCCGCCGAGGATGAGCACCGGCAGCGCCTTCAGCGCCACGATCTCCAGCGCGAACGAGACGTCGGAGCGCGCGCCCCACATGATGCCGGTGGCCAGCGCGACGATGCCGGCGGCGAACCAGACAATCGCCCAGATCTGGTTGAGCGAGATGCCGACCGAGAGCGCAGCCTGGTGGTCGTCGGCGACCGCGCGCAGCGCCCGGCCGATGCGCGTGCGGTTGAAGAAGATCGCCAGCGCGGCGACCATGATGATGGCGATGACCGCCGCGGCGATGTCGATGTGCTGGAAGATGATCAGCCCGCGCTCGCCCAACTCGACCGCGGTCGAGCCGGTCGGCAGGCCGAGTTCGCTGGTGATCATCTGCTTGGGCTCGCCGCCGAACACGAACTCGCCCAGGCCGACGAGGAAGTAGGTCATGCCGATCGTCGACATGAGGAGGATGATGTCGGGCTGCGCGACCAGCTTGCGCATGACGAAGCGTTCGATGCAGACCGCCAGCAGGGCCATGACGCCGATGGTGAGGATCAGCGCCAGCCAGGCAGGCACGCCCTTCTCGTGCAGTCCGACCAGGGTGAGGCCGGCGAACACGACCATGATGCCCTGGGCGAAGTTGAACACGCCCGACGCCTTGTAGATCAGCACGAAGCCGAGCGCGATCAGCGCATAGAGGATGCCGGCGACGAAGCCCTCCCAGATGACCTGTAGGAAGAAGTCCGGCTGGCCGGCCATGTCCATGAACGGACGCACGAGGATATCACTCAGGAAATCCATCAGAGCCCCCGCCCCCTGTCGCAGACCGGGGCGCCGGGACTGACCGCCGTCGCGGCGGTTCGCCGGCCGGGGAGCCGTGGCAGATCCGTCGATATTACAGGCTGCATCAGCGTCCTCATCAGTGCGCGACGCCGAGATAGGCGTCGATGACGTCCTGGTTGTTCTTGACCACGTCGGGGGTCCCGTCCGCGATCTTCTTGCCGTAGTCGAGCACGACCACCCGGTCGGAGAGATCCATGACCACGCCCATGTCGTGTTCGATGAGCGCGATCGTCGTGCGCATCTGGCGGTTCACGTCGAGGATGAAGCGGCTCATGTCCTCCTTCTCCTCGAGGTTCATGCCCGCCATCGGCTCGTCGAGCAGCAGCAGATCCGGCTCCATGGCCAGCGCCCGGCCGAGTTCGACGCGCTTCTGCAGGCCGTAGGGCAGCTTGCCGACGGGCGTCTTGCGGATCGATTCGATCTCGAGGAAGTCGATGATCTCCTCGACCTTGCGGCGGTTCTCGATCTCCTCGTCGCGGGCCGGCCCGTAGTGCAGCAACTGCCAGAGGAAGCCGCGCTTCATCTTCAGCGTGCGCCCCGACATGATGTTGTCGAGCGTCGACATGCCCTTGAACAGCGCCACGTTCTGGAAGGTCCTGGCGATGCCCGATGCCGCCGCCTCGTAGGGCTGCATCCTGCGCCGCTTCTCGCCGCGGAACACGATCTCGCCTTCCTGCGGGTGGTAGAAGCCGTTGATGACGTTGAGCATCGACGTCTTGCCGGCGCCGTTGGGGCCGATGATGGCGCGGATCTCGCCCTTGCGCACGTCGAAGGAGATGTTGGTCACCGCCTTCACGCCGCCGAACGACAGCGAGACGTTGTTGACCTCGAGCAGGACCTCGCCCGGCTTGATGCCGTCGTCCGGGGCGGCGAGCACGGGGGGTTGGGCGATCGCGTTCATTCGGCGGCCTCCCGCATCGGCTCGGCGGGAACGGCGAAGGCCTCGGCGTCCATGATCTTCACCGTGGCGCGGACGTGGCCCTTGCGGCCGTCCTCGAAGGTGACCTCGGTTTCGACATATTTCTCCGTCGAGCCGTCGTAGAGCGCCTCGATCAGCGGCGCGTAGCGCTCGGAGACGGTGGAGCGGCGGACCTTCAGCGTGCGCGTCAGTTCGCCGTCGTCGGGATCGAGTTCCTTGTGCAGCACCAGGAAGCGGCGGATCTGCGCGCCGGCCATCATCGGCTCCTTCGCCAGGCGCCGGTTCGTCTCGGCGACGTGGCGGGCGATCGTCTTGTACACCTCGGGATGGCCGGCGAGTTCCTGGTAGGAGCCGTAGGAGATGTTGTTGCGCTCCGCCCAGTTGCCGACGGCCTGGAGGTCGATGTTGATGAACGCGGCGGCGAAGTCGCGGCCGTCGCCGAAGGCCACCGCCTCCTTGATGTTGGGGAAGAACTTCAGGACGTTCTCGATGTATTTCGGCGCGAATAGGGCGCCCGAGCGCAGCTTGCCGACGTCCTTGGCGCGGTCGATGATGCGCAGCTGGCCGTCCTTCTCGAAGAAGCCGGCGTCGCCCGTCTTCACGTAGCCGTCCGGCGTCATCACCTCGGCGGTCTGCGCCTCCTGGCGGAAATAGCCGACGAACTGGCCGGGCGAGCGGAACTGGACCTCGCCGGCGTCGGAGATCCTGACGTCGACGTGCGGCGCCGGCGGTCCGACCGTGTCGGCGCGCACCGCGCCGTCCTTCTGCGCCGTCACGTAGAGGAACGCCTCGGTCTGGCCGTAGAGCTGTTTCAGATTGACGCCGAGCGAGCGGAAGAACGAGAACAGGTCCCCGCCGATCGCCTCGCCGGCGGTATAGGCCGTGCGGATGCGCGAGAAGCCGAGGATGTTCTTCAGCGGGCCGTAGACCAGCAGGTTGCCGATCGCATAGGAGAAACGTCCGGAGAAGGGCACCGGCCGCTTCTCCAGGATCGCCTCGCCATGGCGGCGCGCGACGCCGATGAAGTACTGGTAGAGCTTGCGCTTCAACCAGCCGGCATCCTCCATGCGGATGGTCACCGTCGTCAGCAGGCCCTCGAAGATGCGCGGCGGGGCGAAGTAGAAGGTCGGCCCGATCTCGCGCAGGTCGTGCGCCACCGTCTGCGGGCTCTCGGGGCAGTTCACGCAGAAGCCGGACACGTAGCCCTGGGCGTAGTTGAGGTAGTGGTCGCCGACCCAGGCGAGCGGCAGGTAGGCGAGCACGCTGTCGCGCTCGTTGAGCCCGTCGAACGTCGCCGTGTCCCGCGCCGCATTCACCGCGCCGGCGGCGCTGATCATCACGCCCTTCGAGCGTCCGGTCGTTCCCGACGTGTAGAGGATGACGGAGATTTCGTCGCCGCTGGCCGCGCGGATCCCCTCCTCCCACTGACGGCCGCGCGCCGGATCGGCCTTGAGCAGAGCCGCGCCGCGCTCCTGCACCGCCGAGAAGGCGAAGAGCCCGGTCGGGTCATAGTCGCGCAGGCCGCGCGGCTCGTCGTAGACGATCAGCGACAGGTTCGGGATGTCGGCGGCAAACGATTGGATCTTGTCGACCTGTTCCTGGTCCTGGACGACGGCGAAACGGACTTCGGCGTTGTTGAGGACGTGCGCGAGTTCCTCGGCGACGGCATCGGCGTAGACGGGAACCGGCACGGCGCCGAGCGACTGCGCGGCGACGAAGGTCCAGTAGAGCCGCGGCCGGTTGCTGCCGATGACCGCGAGCTTGTCGCCGCGGGCGAGCCCGAGGTCCTGGAGGCCGAGCGCAAGGGTGCGGACTTCTCCGAGCTGCTCGCTCCAGCTCCAGCTCTGCCAGATGCCGTGGTCCTTGTGGCGCATGGCAGGCAGCGCGCCGAACGCCTCGGCGTTGCGCAGGAGGTACTTCGGGAACGTGTCGAGTTCGGTCATTCCGGTCTCCCCGCGACCGTGGGAGATAAAGCGGTCCGCACCGGCGCACGGCGCGCTGCCGCGCCACGGCCGGGATGGATCGTCGGAAAGGCTACGCCCTGCGCATTCGATAGCGCCAATACTTCTTCCTCCCGTTTCCGGCGGCCCCTCTTTGCCGCCGATCGGCTCGTCCGCTGGCGCGGCGCTCCGTCACTGTTATTTGAGAAAAACTAGCGCCATAAAATCAATGCGACAACATGTGCATTGACAGACGCGACAGGGGATTGTGTGATGACGTCGCGGTTCCTGTTCGCGGCGCGCGAAGCGATGGAACCGGTGCCGCGGTTTCAGCCCCTCAGCCGTCGTAGACAGCCAGCCTGCCCAGATCGAGCACGGTGATGCGTTCGTGCTCGACCCTGATCAGGCCCTCTTCCTCGAGCGCCTGCAGGCTGCGGTTGGCGACGGGCCGCGACACGCCGGCGAGCAGCCCGAGCTCCTCCTGCGTGATATCGATATGCCCGCCGGCGCCCGGATAGAGCACGGGATTGAACAGCCACGACAGGTTTCGCGCCACGCGCGCCTTCGGATCGAGGATGCGGTCCTGCTCGATCGTCGCGATGAACTGCCCCATGCGCTCGTTGAGCTGGCGCACGAGGAAGCGGTTGAATGCCTTGCTGTTCTCGTAGAGCCAGAGGAAGGTCGACTTGTTGAGCAGCGCCAGGCTGGTGTCGCGCAACGCCACGAGGTCGTATTTGCGCGTCTCGTCCTTCAGCATCGAGCCTTCGCCGAACCAGCCGCCGGGCCCGACCCCGGCAAAAGTCATCGCCTTGCCGCCGCGCGAGATGGCGCTGATCTTGACCAGCCCGGTGATGACGCCGGTCCAGTAGTCGAGCCGGTCGTCGCGATGGCAGATATAGGCGCCCTTGGGGAACTGCCGCTCGGTGAGGCCGCGGCGCGCGCGCTCGATCTCGTCTTCTCCGAGTTCGCGCGCCCAGATGGCGGTCCTGACGAGATCGTGCGACGTGACCATTCCCAAGCGACCATCAGGTCGGCCCGCGGCCGACCTCGACGCTTATGGACGCCTGCCGTGCCGATGACAAGCCGCCAGGCCGGAAGGCCGCTTCAGGCGGCGTCGGCGAAGTAGCGAGCGCTCGGCAGGATGGTCAGCGGCGCCAGTTCGCCGAGCTTCGGCCGCTGGAAGAGCATGCGCTGCTCGAGCGGTGTCGACTTGAAGAACGGGAACCGGGCTTCCGTTTTCGACTGGTTGACGGCGCACTCCGACTGAAAGAGCCGGACTGGAATGGTCAACCCCGGATAGCTGCGCAGGGGAGCGGCTTCCTCCGAGAGGAATATCCTGCTGTAGAACGCGGAGTGCTCCTCCTTCACGGCGGTCAGGCAGTAGGTCGGCTTGAAATGGGCACACGCGACGACCGCCAGGCGAAGCGTGACATAGGGCAGCACGCGCAGCGCCGACGACCACTCGCTGTCCGCGGCGAAGCGGCTCGGATCGATGAAGGTCTCCCCTGCCGCCAGGCGCGGGGCGAGCACGTCGGCGAAGACTTCGGTGCTCGGTGAGACCGGATATTTCGCGCTGACGTAGTGAAGGCGCAGCGTGCTGACCAGTTGGCCTTCGAAGAACACGCCGTAGCGATAGGAGTTCGGCAGGTCGTCGAACTTGTCGGTGACCATGCGCGCGGCGTTGGGCTTCAGCATGCCTGCCTGCAGGTAGGCCTCGTAGCGGAGCCGGTAGATCGCCTCGAGATCCTCGCCGCTGTCGCAGAACCGGTATTCGATCTGGTTCATGACCGACAGCACCGTCCTCGTGAACGCCGAGGCGCTCGAGCGATCGTGAGTCCGGCCGAACACCGCTGGAACTTGCAGACCCTTCGTATTCATGCCGCGTCCTCTAACGTCTGGTGAATAAAACGTTAACCGAGGCGCGTTGGGTGAGGAAGTTAAAACTTGACGAAAAAACGGATACTATTCGTTAACCTTACCAAATCGTTAACGGCGCCAATGCGTTGTTAACCATTTGCCGGCAGGGCTGGGACGAATTGACGCGGGATGGCAGGGATCAGCCGCGGGCGGCGCGGCGCGCGGTGCGGATCTTCGCGGCGAAGGGCCAGACGGTCTTGGACATCGTCTCGATGCCCGATGCCGACAGCGCGGAACCGAAGAGGAAACCCTGCACATGGTCCGGCCTGACGTCGATCGCCAGCGCCTTCAGCTGGTCGAAGGTCTCGACGCCCTCCACGGTGACCTGAAGGCCGAGCCGCCGTGACAGGCCGACGATACCCTTGAGCAGTTCGAGCGACCGCTCGCTCTGGGTCACGTCCATCAGGAAGCTTCGGTCGATCTTGACCTTGTCGAGCGGGAGCTTGTGCAGGTAGCTCAGGCTGGAATAACCGGTGCCGAAATCGTCCAGCGCGATGCGCACGCCGAGGCCCTTGATCTCCTCGATGAGTTCGCGGGTCAGCGACTTGTCGTCGAGTAGCGCGGTCTCGGTGACCTCGATCTCCAGCCGGTGCGGAGCCAGGCCGGACGCGTCGAGCGCCGCCCGGACCTTGCCGACGATGCCGCGGTCGCGGAAATCCTTGGCCGACAGGTTGATCGAAACATTGATCGGGTCGGGCCATTTCGCGCATTCCAGCGTCGCGGCGCCGAGCATGAAGACGCTGATCTCCGAGATGATGCCCATCTCCTCGGCGAGCGGGATGAACACGGCCGGCGAGATCGGGCCGAGTTCGGGGTGGTCCCATCGGCACAGCGCCTCGCAGCTGGCGATGCGCATCGATTCCATGGCGACGATCGGCTGATAGACGACCCGGAGCCCCTTGGCGTCGACGGCGCTGCGCAGGTCCGCCTTCATACGCTGCTTGGTGCGGAACGCGGCGTCCATGACGGACTCGAACAGCTTCCAGCCGTTCTTGCCGAGCTCCTTGGCCTTGTAGAGTGCGAGGTCTGCCTTGACGATCATCGTGTCGACATCGGTGTCGCGGACCTTCGAAAGGACCGCGCCGCCGCTCGCCTGGATCCTCAGCGAATGGCCGGCGACGTCGACCTCTCCCTGCAGCCCGGCGAAGATCGCCTCGATGATCCGGCTGATGTGCGTTTCGTCCTCCAGCCGGTCGAAGTAGATCATGAATTCGTCGCCGCCGAAGCGGCTGACCTTGATCGTCTCCGAGGCGAAGAGCGACAGTCGTTCCGCCACCGCGTAGATCAGCCCGTCGCCGACAGGGTGGCCGAGCGTGTCGTTGACGCTCTTGAAATCGTCGAGGTCGAGGACCGCGAGGCCGCAGAGCCGCTCGCGATCGCCCGACTGCATGCACTCGCCGACCAGTTCGTGAAGGTAGGCGCGATTGGGCAGGCCGGTGAGGCTGTCGTAGCGCGCCATCGAGCGGATCTTCTCCTCCGCCTCGACGCGCTGTGTGACGTCCTCGAAGGTGATCACGCCGAGATCGTCGTGTCCCTCGCGCGTCGAGAGCTCGAAATGGCGGCCGTTGGCGAGGCTGACAAGCACCTTGCGGTCGCGGCCGTCACGCAGCGACCGGGTGATCTGGGCGACCGCGTACCGGCACTCGCTGCGGTCGAGCAGCCCCGCCGCGACGGCGCGCCGGAACAGCGCCTGGATCGACCGTCCCATGATCGACTCGGGCGAGGCCATGGCCAGAAGGTGGGCGGCCTCGGCGTTCGCCACGACGACGCGCTCGTCGGGATCGAGCATGACGAGGCCGTGCGGCATCGTGTTCAGCGCGCGGTCGAAGCGGTGCGCGATCTGGCGCGCCTGCTTGTGCCCGATCACCGCCGAGAACAGCACCATGCGCACATTGTCGGCGCTGGCCTTGATGATGAAGAAGAACGGGATGATGAGCAGGCCCAGTACCACGTGCGGCAGGTCGAGCCTGAGAATGAGGCCGGTTGCTATCGGCGCGACGAAAGTAGTGGCGAAGATCGCCACCATGCGCGGCGATCCGTAGTTGCGCCCGACGACGGTGACGATCGACCCCAGCGTCACGGAAATCGCGCCGATGGCGGCATAGGGATCGGTACTGCCGATTGCGATGAAGCAGAAGGATCCGAGCGCAAAACCCTGGATGCTTCCCTTCACGAGATAGCTGCGTTCCCATTCCCACGCGGAAGCGGCGTCGATCAGGACGCCCGATCTGGCGAAACGGCGAAGGTCGGAGTAACGCCAGATGCCGATCGCCAGTAATACGGCCGCAGTTATGAGGAATATTGGGCTGCCATTCTCCCAATAAACCATGTACGCGATGATGGAATGGCACGCCGCGCCGACAAGAAGCATCGGCGCGTTGTCGAACAACGAGCGGACGAACTGGATGTACACATCGTCCGGGATGTGGCCGTCGGTCTTCTTACCCATCACCAGCGCCTAGCGTAAGGCCAAGCTGTGCCACATCCGCATTAATAAAAGTTTAGCTGAGGCCCTGGTTTTTCGCGGAATTCCGCTATTCCGCGGCGGCCAGGACGCGCTTGTCGCCGGCGGCGGAAAACCGCTCGACGAGCCGTGTCCGCTCGGCCTCGGCGCGCTTCGCGGCGGCTGCCTTGACGTGCCCGTAGCCGCGCACCAGCGAGGGCACCGAGGCCAGCGCCACGGCGGCTTCGAGCCGCTCCGCCGACAGCCTGCCGAGGATCGTCTCGAGGTCGCGCTCGTAGTCGGCGAGGAGCCGGCGCTCCATGCGGCGCTCGGCGCTGTAGCCGAACACGTCGAGCGCGGTGCCGCGCAGCCCGCGCAGGGCGGCGAGTACCTTGAAGCCGCGCATCATCCACGGCCCGAAGCTTGACTTGCGCGGCTTGCCGCCGGCGTCGACGCGGCCGAGGATCGGCGGCGCGAGGTGGAATTCGAGCCGGTCGAAATCCTGGAACTGGGCGCTGAGCTGGCGCATGAACGAGCCGTCGCTGTACAGCCGGCCGACCTCGTATTCGTCCTTGATCGCCATCAGCTTGAACAGGTTGCGGGCGACGGCCTCCGTCAGCGCGGTCGAGCCGGGCGCCGCGGCTTCCTCGGCCTTGCGAACCGCTGCAATCCTGCCGGCATAGCGCCGCGCGTAGGCGGCGTTCTGGTAGGCGGTCAGGAACGCGACGCGCCGCGCGATGACGTCGTCCAGCGTCGTCGCCAGGGCAGTCTCCGTCTTGCGGCCCGCGGCCTGGGCGACGAGTTCGCGGACGGCGGACGGCTCGTGCGCCGCGCGGCGGCCCCAGCGGAACGCCGCGATGTTCATCTGAACGGCTTCGCCGTTGAGTTCGATCGCCTTCTCGATGGCCTCGGCCGAGACCGGCAGCCCGCCATGCTGGCAGGCGAAGCCGAGCATGAACATGTTGGCGCCGAGCGAATTACCGAACAGCGCCGCGGCGGTCCTGGTCGCGTCGAAGAAATGCGCCCTGTCCTCGCCGGCCGCCGAGCGGATCGCCTTCTTCAGCCGCTCCGTCGGCAGCGAGAAGTCGGCCGAGCGGGCGAAGTCGCCCGGCATCACTTCCGTCGTGTTGGCAACGAAGATGGTATGGCCCTCGCGGACCGCGGCGAGCACCTTCTTGGCGCCGGAGACGACGAGGTCGCAGCCGAGCACGAGGTCGGCCTTGCCGGCCGAGACGCGGATGGCGTGGATGTCGTCCGGCGATCTGGCGATGCGCACATGGGTGAACACCGCGCCGCCCTTCTGGGCGAGGCCGGCCATGTCGATCATGCCGCAGCCCTTGCCTTCCAGATGCGCCGCCATGCCGAGGATGGCGCCGACCGTGACCACGCCGGTGCCGCCGACCCCGTCGATGATCGACGACCAGCCGTCGCGGTCGAGCGGGAAGGCCGGCGCGTCGGGCACGCCGGCGAGCGGATCGGCGCGGCCCGCCGCGCCCTCCGCCTTGCGCACCTTCGCCCCGTGCACGGTGACGAAGGACGGGCAGAAGCCGTTGACGCAGGAAAAGTCCTTGTTGCACGACGACTGGTCGATGCGCCGCTTGCGCCCGAACTCGGTCTCCACGGGCTGGATCGAGACGCAGTTCGACTGCACGCCGCAGTCGCCGCAGCCCTCGCAGACCAGCTCGTTGATGATCACCCGCTTGTCGGGATCGGGGAACGTGCCGCGCTTGCGCCGGCGCCGCTTCTCGGCCGCGCAGGTCTGGTCGTAGAGCAGCACCGAGACGCCCTTCACCTCGCGCAGCTCGCGCTGAACGGCGTCGAGGTCGTCGCGGTGGTGCACCGTCGTCCCGGCGGGGAACCCGGCAACGCCGGCATATTTTTCCGGCTCGTCGGTGACGACGGCGATCCTGTCGACGCCCTCGGCGCGGACCTGACGGGCGATCATGTCGACGGTCAGGCTGCCCTCGTGCGGCTGGCCGCCGGTCATCGCCACCGCGTCGTTGAAGAGGATCTTGTAGGTGACGTTGGCGTCCGAGGACAGCGCGAAGCGGATCGCCAGCGCGCCCGAGTGGTTGTAGGTGCCGTCACCCAGATTCTGGAAGATGTGGCCGCGCTTCGAGAACGGCGCCTGGCCGACCCACTGCGCGCCCTCGCCGCCCATCGCGGTGAAGCCGACCGTCTGGCGGTCCATCCACAAGGCCATGAAATGGCAGCCGATGCCGGCGGCGGCGAGCGATCCCTCGGGAACCTTGGTCGAGGTGTTGTGCGGGCAGCCGGAACAGAAGTAGGGCGTGCGCGAGGCGACGTCCTTGGTGTCGGCGAGCATGGCCTGGAACTGGCGCAGCTGGGCGATGCGCGCCGCGATGTCCTCGGCCGGCCCGATCACCTTGAGCACCCGCTCGCCGATGGCGATGGCGATCTCGTTGGGGTCGAGCGCGCCCTTGGCGGGGAACAGCCAGTCGGCGCGTTCGTCCTTCTTGCCGACGATCACCGGCGGCTGCGCGATGCCGTAGAGATGCTCGCGCATCTGCACTTCGATCAGCGAACGCTTCTCCTCCACGACGATGATCATCTCGAGGCCGCGGGCGAAGTCTTTGATGTGCTCGAAGTCGAGCGGCCACGGGCAGCCGACCTTGAACAGGCGGATGCCGAGCCGGTTGGCGCGCGCCTCGTCGATGCCGATGTCGTCGAGCGCCTGGCGCACGTCGAGATAGCTCTTGCCGACGGTGATGATGCCGATCCTGGCATTGGCACCGCCTGAATAGACGGTGCGGTTCAGGCCGTTGGCGCGGATGAAGGCGGCCGCCGCGGCGCGCTTGTGCTCGTGCAGGCGCGCCTCCTGGCCCAGTTGGTCGAGCTCATGGCGGATGTTCAGCCCGCCGGGCGGCATGTCGAACTCGGGCAGGACGACACCCAGCCGCTCCAGCGAGACGTCCACCGAGGCCGTCGATTCGATGTTGTCCTTCACGCACTTCATCGCCGCCCAGGTCCCGGCGAAGCGCGACATGGCGAAGCCGTAGAGGCCGTAATCGACAAGTTCCTGCACCCCGGCCGGGTTGAGGATCGGGATCATCGTGTCGACGAACAGGAACTCTGTCGCATGCGCGTTGGTCGACGATTCGGCCGTGTGGTCGTCGCCCATCAGCGCCAGCACGCCGCCGTTCTTCGACGAACCGGCGAGGTTGGCGTGGCGGAACACGTCGCCCGAGCGGTCGACGCCCGGTCCCTTGCCGTACCAGACCGAGAAGACGCCGTCGTACTTGCCCTCGCCGAGCAGTTCCGTCTGCTGCGTTCCCCAGCAGGCGGTAGCGGCGAGCTCCTCGTTCAGGCCCGGCTGGAAGACGACATGCGACTGGGCGAGCTGCACCTTGGCCTTCCACAGCTGCTGGTCGAGCCCGCCGAGCGGCGAGCCGCGGTATCCGGAGACGAATCCCGCCGTGTTCAGCCCGGCCAGGCGGTCGCGCTCGCGCTGCATCAGCAGCATGCGCACCACGGCCTGGGCGCCGGACACGAAGATGCGGTTCTTGGAGAGATCGTATTTGTCGTTCAGCGCGACGTCGTGAAGAGTCATCGAACATCTCCCCTGCGAATGCCGGCCGATTCGAAGGGCGTGGAGGACCCTTTCGTCAGCGCCAGTTTTTATGGCACGCCCCGCAACGTCAATGGATAATCCACCGTATACCAAAAGAGCAATGCGGCCGCGCGAACGGGCGCCCGGCACGAAACATCATGGCGCATAGGCGCGCTCCGGCGCACTTTTCTTCCCCGGCAGCGCGCCTCGGCCCGCTTAGCGCAATGCCGCCTTTGAGCCGCGGAGGCGTTTGGCGCCTAGTCGCCCGGGCATGGCGGCCCGGAATCGTCGAGCTTGCCGTCGGGGCGGCCGGCGAGTTCGGGATTGGGCGTGTAGACGGGGCCGACCACGAGCGGCCGGTCGGGCAGGAGATCCTGGTCCTCCGACGATGTCATGGTGGTCTCGATGGTCTGGCGCACGACGCCCGCCGCATCCTCGATGTGGATAGTCACCGCATAGGGCCTGCCCTTGCGCACGCAGCGCAGCGGCGGGCTCTCGATCGCGGTCTTCTCCAGCTTCGGCCAGATCTTTTGGCGCACCACGATCGGCTCGCCGCCCGCGGGGTCCTCGAACGTCGTCACGGCGACGTCGCCGTCGCGCACGGGCCGCACCGGCTTCAGCGTGAGCAGATAGGTCGCCGTCGCCACACGGTAGTTGAAGACGAACAGTTTGCCGGCGATCTCGAAATCCTCGCCTTCCGCGCCGGTGTCGCGGCAGGCGGCGAGCGCCAGGAGCGCGATCGCGAACAATGCGGCCAGGCGCCGCGGCAGCCTCTCATCCATGCTTGGTCTCCTCCGCCTTGCGCCGCCCGTAGTGGCGCCTGGCCTTCTGCCGGTTGCCGCACACCGCCATGTCGCACCACACCCGGCTGCCGTTGCGGCTGCGGTCGACGAACAGCCAGTTGCAGTTGGCGCAGATCCTGATCCGCTGCGCGGCGTCGTCGCATAGGAGCGACAGGGCCGACCTAGCCACCGCCGCCGCGAAGGCGACAGGCTCTGCGCCGGCCGTGTCGACGTCGGCAGCATCGAAAGCCCCGGCGAAGGCCGCTTCCTCCTCGCCGTCGAGCGCCGCCGCGCAGGCGCGCAGGAGCCGCGGCAGCGCTCCCGGCGGCGGCCGCCGGCGCCCGGCCCGGGCGCGAAACAGGGCGTCGATCGATTCGCGCAACTCGACGACGCCGTCCTTAATCGCCTCGGCGTCCGCGACCGCGATCGGCCGGCCGCCCAGTTCCGCGGCGCGATGGAGCGCCGCCGCGTCGGCGAAGCGGACGACCTCGGCCGCATCCGCGAACCGGTCGAAGCCGCGCGGGTCGCCGCGCAGCACGACAGTGTTCGCCGTGTCGAGGGCGAGCGCGCCTCCGGAAAAGCGATGCGGGGTCCATTCGATGGCCATCCGCGACTTCTAACCAGTATTATCAATTTGACAAGTTAGAATTCATCGGCAGAGTCCGGCGGATACCGCGACCGGCGTGACGCGCATGACCTACCTGCTGCAACAGTTGCTGAACGGGCTGCACATCGGCGCGATCTACGCGGCCCTCGCCTTCGGCTACGCGCTCACCAACGGGGTGGTCCACCGCACCAACCTGTCCTATGGCGCGCTGTTCGCCTTTTCCGGCCAGACCGCCATCCTCGTCGCCGTGTTCGGCTGGCACGCGCTGTGGCTGACCCTGCCGGCAACCGTCGCGCTCGGCGCCCTCGCGGGCTTGGCCTTCGCTCTGCTGGCCGCCTGGGTGCTGGCGCGCTCGGTCTTCTCGCGCCTCGCCGCGCGGTCGCCCAACGCGGTCGTCACCGCGACGCTCGGCGTCTCGATCGTGCTCATGGAGCTTGGCCGCATCGCCGCCGAGACCCGCGACTTCTGGCTGCCGCCCCTGCTCGCGATTCCCGTCGTCTTCGCCCGCGAGGGCGCCTTCGCCGCCACCCTCACCGTCATCCAGATCGTCAACGCCTGCGCGATCGCCGCCCTTCTCCTGCTCGCTTCGGCGGGCCTTTCCGCCTCGCGATTCGGCCGGGAATGGCGGGCGGTCTGCGACGATCCGGCGGCCGCCGCGATGTGCGGCGTCGACACGGGCCGCGTGTTCCGCCGGTCGATCGTGCTCGGCGGCGCCGCGGCGGCCGGAGCGGGCATCCTGGCCGCCCTGCATTTCGGCAACATCGGCTTCGGCGACGGCATGATCTTCGGGCTGAAGGTGCTCTTCCTCGCCGCGGCGGGCGGCTACGATTCCCCGTCCCGCGCCGCGCTGGGCGCCGCCTGTTTTGGCATGGCCGAGGCGCTGTGGTCCGGCTATTTCCCGATCGAGTGGCGCGACGCCGCCGTGTTTTCCGGCCTGGTCGCCTTCCTCGTGCTGCGGCGCGGCGCCGCACACGACGCAGGACGCGCCGTTCCCGCCTGACTCCGGCGCCTTCTACCGTATTCTCACGATCTTCCGTCGCGCGCCGCGGCCTGATATGGCGCGCGCGCCCGGCGGTGTCGGGTCATGTTGACGCCGGCCCCCTGTACATTCATACCGGTGTCGAGACCGGCACGTCGGCGAAGAACAGGGAACACCCGGCGCGCACGAAGAAACATCGGGAGGAAATCCATGGCAGGGCTCTTGGCTCTCTCCAGAGCGATCGATCGTCTGAACGAATTCATCGGCAAATGGGTGGGCTGGCTGATTCTGGCCTCGATCCTGATCAGCGCGGCGAACGCCGTCATTCGCAAGGCGTTCAACATGTCGTCCAACTCGTGGCTGGAGCTGCAGTGGTACCTGTTCGGCGCCGCCTTCCTGCTCGCGGCGGCCTATACGCTGAAGCAGAACGAGCACATCCGCATCGACATCGTCTATGGCCTCTGGTCGCGGCGGGTGCAGCACTGGATCGACCTGTTCGGCCACGTCTTCTTCCTGATGCCCTTCGTCCTTTTGATGATCTACTACTTCGTCCCCTACTTCATGCTGTCGTTCCGCACCCAGGAGATCTCGACGAACGCCGGCGGCCTGATCATCTGGCCGGCCAAGTTCCTACTGCTCCTCGGCTTCTCCCTCCTCGGGCTCCAGGGCATTTCCGAGATCATCAAGAAGATCGCCGTCATGCGCGGAGACATTGACGATCCTACTCCCT
>CAYJMY010000062.1:0-1247 GCA_964371125.1 uncultured Mesorhizobium sp.
TGTCCGGCAAGATCGTGGTGCCTGCACGGCCCCAGATAGCGCTCCTGCCGCGGGGCAAGGCAGGCGGCGCTCGGTTTGCACGCCTTCTGGAAGGATCATGACGGGAGCCAAAGCAGAATGATCGGACTCGTGCTGGTCACGCACGGTCGGCTGGCCGAGGAGTTCCGCAATGCCGTGGAGCATGTGGTCGGGCCCCAGGACAATTTCGAGACAGTCGCGATCGGACCGGACGACGACATGGAGCAGCGCCGTCGCGACATCGTCGACGCCGTTGCGCGGGCGGACACCGGGGCGGGTGTCATCGTGCTCACCGACATGTTCGGGGGAACGCCGTCCAACCTGTCCATTTCGGTGATGGAGTCGGGACGCGTCGAGGTGATCGCAGGAATGAACCTTCCCATGCTGATCAAGCTCTCCGGCGTGCGCAAGACCGACGACATGGCGAAGGCGCTGTCCGAGGCTCAGATGGCGGGACGCAAGTATATCAACGTGGCCAGTCAGCTCCTGACCGGGAAATAGGCCGTTCAGGTTTCCGTATGAGTGGCCGGACCATCACACGCGAACTGCCGATCGTGAACCAGCGCGGCCTTCATGCGCGCGCCTCCGCCAAGTTCGTCCAGCTCGTCGGCAGCTTCGACGCGGACGTGACCGTGGAGAAGGATGGGATCACCGTGGGCGGGACCTCGATCATGGGCCTGATGATGCTCGCAGCCAGCCCGGGCTGCCACATCCGCATCTCCGCCACGGGAACCGAGGCGGCCGGCGTCATGGAGGCGCTCGAGGCCCTCATTGCCGACCGGTTCGGCGAAGAAGCCTGACGCGACGCGCGGACATGCACGAATAACGATTTCTTTATATCCCATTGTCGCAATCCGGGCGATCTGGTAGTCAGGCGCAGAATTGGTGCCCGGCCGCGCAAGCGGGGGCACGCCGGAATCCAATAGATTGGAGAAAACGCCGTGGCTTTGGACAAGGACTACGTAGTCGCGAACATCGCGCTGGCCGGCTGGGGCCGCAAGGAAATCGAAATCGCCGAGACCGAGATGCCGGGCCTGATGGCCTGCCGCGAGGAGTTCGGCGACGCCAAGCCGCTGAAGGGCGCGCGCATCACCGGTTCGCTGCACATGACCATCCAGACGGCGGTGCTCATCGAGACGCTGAAGGCGCTGGGCGCGGAGATCCGCTGGGCTTCGTGCAACATCTTCTCGACCCAGGACCATGCCGCCGCAGCCATCGCCGCCACCGGC
>CAYJMY010000062.1:1257-22062 GCA_964371125.1 uncultured Mesorhizobium sp.
GATCTTCCAGTGGGCCGATGGCGGCCTCACCAACATGATCCTCGACGACGGCGGCGACGCCACGATGTACATCCTCATCGGCGCGCGCGCCGAAGCCGGGGAGGACGTGCTGTCCAATCCGAAGAGCGAGGAAGAGGAGTATTTCGTCGCCCAGGTGAAGAAGCGCATGAAGGCTTCGCCCGGCTTCTTCACCAGGCAGAAGGAAGCCATCCGCGGCGTCACCGAGGAGACCACGACGGGCGTCAACCGGCTCTACCAGCTGCAGAAGAAGGGCTTGCTGCCCTTCCCGGCGATCAACGTCAACGATTCGGTCACCAAGTCGAAGTTCGACAACAAGTATGGCTGCAAGGAATCGCTGGTCGACGGCATCCGCCGCGGCACCGACGTGATGATGGCCGGCAAGGTCGCGGTCGTCTGCGGCTACGGCGACGTTGGCAAGGGCTCTGCGGCCTCGCTGCAGGGCGCCGGCGCCCGCGTCAAGGTCACCGAGGTCGACCCGATCTGCGCGCTGCAGGCGGCCATGGACGGTTATGAGGTCGTCACGCTCGAGGATGCCGCGCCGACCGCCGACATCGTCATCACGACGACCGGCAACAAGGACGTGGTCACGCTCGACCATATGCGCATGCTCAAGGACATGGCCATCGTCGGCAACATCGGCCATTTCGACAACGAGATCCAGGTCGCCGCGCTCAGGAACCTCAAGTGGACCAACGTCAAGCCGCAGGTCGACATGATCACCTTCCCGGATGGCAAGCGCATGATCCTTCTGTCGGAAGGCCGCCTGCTCAACCTCGGCAACGCCACAGGCCATCCGAGCTTTGTCATGTCGGCGTCCTTCACCAACCAGACGCTGGCCCAGATCGAGCTGTGGACCAAGCCCGGAACCTACGAGAACAAGGTCTACGTGCTGCCCAAGCATCTCGACGAGAAGGTCGCACGCCTGCACCTGGGCAAGCTGGGTGCCAAGCTCACCGAACTCTCCGGTGAACAGGCTGCCTATATCGGCGTGACGCCGCATGGTCCGTTCAAGTCGGAACACTACAGGTACTGATAGACGGCCTCTTGAGCACAACATATTGACGTCGGGCAGTTGACTTTCTGCCCGGCTTCTTTTTTGCGCGAAAGACTTCTTCACGCCGATTCGACCAGAGTTTATTGTCACCTGATTCGCGACGCCCTCGGCCCTGGGGATGGGGAGAGAGGGGCGCGCGTCAAGGCGGTCTTGCATTCAGGCGGCGGAGAGGAACAAGACATGCCGGGCGAAGACCCGCTTACAGCGGGAAGGGCCGTATCCGGCGGCTCGAGCGATTCGGGGAAAGCCCCCGCCGGCGTCTCGTCGAGGCGCGGCGCCTGCTTTCCGCCGAAGGCTGCCGTGCATGTCGCCGCAATCCTCCTCGGTCTCGGCACGGTCGCAGCATCGGCGCAGACCGGCGCCGGCCTGCCGGTCGAAAGCCTCTCGATCGGGACCTTCGAGGTGATCCAGTTCGCCGTGTTCGCCGGCGTTCTCGGCGCGGCGATGCTGTCGGCCATCTGGCTGATCAGGGAGCGGACTCGCATCGCCACGGAGAACGCGGATCTGAGAAGCCGCGTGGCGGACCTGAATGCAGCCCTGCAGCGGTCGGAAGCCCTGATCAATCTTCGTGACCAGCGGATCGTCTCCTGGAGCGGCGACAACCGCAAGCCGGAACTGATGGGATCGCTCCCGTCCGAGAGCGGCGCGCCTGAAGAGCGTGGAGCCTTTCTCGCCTTCGGCCGCTGGTTGTCGTCGCGGTCGGCGGCGGCCCTCGAGCAGGCGGTCAATGCGCTGCGTGAGAAATCGAACGCCTTCGACCTCGCCGTCGAGACGATCGCCGGCGTGCCGTTGGAGGTGCAGGGACGCAAGTCGGCCCAGCACTCCTTCGTCCGCTTCCTTTCGCTGTCCGAGACCCAGCGCTCGAACGCCCGGCTTCGCCTGGAGAACCAGCGCCTGTCGTCCGAATACGAGACGATCGCCGGTCTCGTCGAGGCGCTGGACATGCCGTTCTGGCTGCGTAGCGTCGACGGCCGGCTGCGCTGGGTGAACCGTGCCTATGCCGACGCTGTCGAGGCGGCGGATCCGGAAACAGCCGTGCGCGAAGCCAGGGAGTTCCTCGGCACGCAGGCTCGCGAGGCTATCGCAGCGCACCACCAGGCTTCCGCGGTGTTCGGTCAGACGCTCTCGACGGTCGTTCGCGGCGACCGGCACATGTACGCGGTCACCGATGTCTGGGGCCGCGGCGGATCGGCCGGCATCGCCGTCGACCGCACCGAGATCGAGGTCGTTCGCGAGGAGCTCGAGCGCACCGTGCGCAGCCACGGCGATACGCTGGACCAGCTGACGACTGCCGTGGCGATCTTCGATTCCGGGGAGAAGCTGCGCTTCTTCAACCATGCGTTCCAGAAACTGTGGGGCCTCGATCAGGCGTTCCTCGATAGCGCGCCCGAGAACGCGCTCCTGCTCGATCGGCTGCGCAGCGAAGGCAAGCTCGCGGAACAGCCCGAATGGCGCCGCTGGAAAGAGACGGTTCTCTCCGCCTACCGCGCCGTCGAATCGCAGGAACACTGGTGGCACCTGCCCGACGGGCGCACCGTGCGCGTCGTCGCCAACCCCCAGCCCAAGGGCGGCGTCACCTGGGTTTTCGAGAATCTGACGGAACGGATCGACCTCGAGAGCCGCTACAACGCGGCCGTACGCATCCAGGGCGAGACCTTGGACAGTCTCGCCGAGGGCGTGGTCGTGTTCGGTCCCGACGGCCGCGTGCGCCTTTCCAATCCGACATTCGCCGGACTGTGGAGGCTGTCGGCGGAACGAATCCAGCGCAATACGCATATCGCCGAGATCCGCACCGAGTGCGACGGGCTCGCCGTGGACAGCCCCTGGGAAGGATTCGTCGCCTCGGTGACCGGCTTCGACGACGAGCGCCGCGACCGCCACGGCCAGGTCGAGATGAAGAACGGCGTCGTGCTGCGCTACGCGGTGATCCACCTGCCGAACGGGCTGGTGATGATGACGTTCGTCGACGTCACCGACAGCGTCAATGTCGAGCGGGCGCTGCTCGAGAAGAACGAGGCGCTGCAGCGCGCCGACCAGCTGAAGAACGACTTCGTCCAGCACGTCTCCTACGAGCTGCGCTCGCCGCTCACCAACATCATCGGCTTCACCGAGCTGCTCGGCCTTCCCGACACCGGGCCCCTGACGAAGAGACAGAGGGAATACCTCGATCACATCGGGACGTCGTCGTCAGTCCTGCTCACCATCGTCAACGACATTCTCGACCTGGCGACCGTTGACGCCGGGATCATGGAACTCGATATCGGCGACGTGCGCGTCGAACAGACGATCGCGTCGGCCGCGGAAGTCATCGCCGACCGCCTCCGCGAGCATTCGATCGAGCTGCGCATCGATTCGGCGAGGGCGCCGGCAACGTTCAGCGGCGACGAGCACCGCGTCCGCCAGATCCTGTCGAACCTGTTGAGCAACGCCGCGAACTACGCGCCCGAGGGGAGTGTCGTCACCCTTTCCTGCGTCGCGCGGGGGGAAACGGTCGAGTTTTCGGTCCACGACAACGGACCTGGAATGCCGCCCGAAGTCATGGACACGGTGTTCCGCCGGTTCGAATCGCACGCTAACGGCGGACGGCGGCGCGGCGCCGGCCTCGGCCTGGCGATCGTCAAGAGCTTCGTCGAGCTGCATGGCGGCGCAGTCTCGATCGAATCGGGTGCGGACCGCGGCACGACGGTCACCTGCCGCTTCCCGATGGTGCCGTCCGGCGTCCGCATTGCCGCGGAGTAGTATTCCGATGATCGTTGCTGCGCTGGAGCGCATCCTGCCCGACGATCAGGCGACCGCTGAATTCGGCGAGGACATCGCGGCGGCGCTTCGCGTCGGCGATGTGATCCTTCTCGAAGGTGACCTCGGCGCCGGTAAGACGACGCTGGCGCGCGCCCTCGTGCGCGCCCTTGCCGACGACCCGCAGCTCGAAGTTCCGAGTCCCACCTTCACGCTCGTCCAGACCTACGCGACGCGGGTCCCGGTCGCGCACGTCGACCTCTATCGGCTCGCCGCGCCGGAGGAGATCGACGAACTCGGCCTCGACGAGGCGGCGCGGACGGGGGCGGTGCTCGTCGAATGGCCGCAGCGGGCGCCCGGGCGGCTGCCGGCCGGCGCCGCGACGATCGCGCTGGCGGATCACGGTTCGGGCAGGATCGCGCGCGTTAGAGGTCCGGAGCCTTTTCTTGCACGCTATTCCCGTTCGCTGGAAATCCGCGACTTCCTGTCTGAGGCTGGTTGGCGCGGCGCCACGCGGTCCTTTCTCGCCGGCGACGCCTCGGCGCGCGGCTACGAGATCGTCTCCCTCGCCGGCCGGGCGGACCGGATCGTCATGAACGCCCCGGCTCTGCCGCCGGGGGCCGCAATCCGCGACGGCCGCAGCTATGCCGAGATCGCGCACATCGCGCGCTCGGTCCACGCCTTCGTCGCCGTCGACAGGCTTTTAGCCCAGGCCGGCCTGGCGGTTCCCGAGATCGAGGCGCAGGACCTCGACCGCGGCCTGCTCCTGATCAGCCATCTCGGCGACGCACCGTTCCTCGATGACGGCCGTCCGATAGAGGAACGCTACGAGGCGGCGGCGCACCTGCTGGCCGACATCCATGGCCGGCCGTGGCCACGAGAGGCGCCGCTCGACGGCGGAACCTACGCAATCCCGCCCTTCGATCGCGAGGCGATGCTGATCGAAGCCGAGCTCCTGCTCGATTGGTACTTGCCCTACGCGACTGGAGGACCCGTGGACGAGCGGGACCGCGCCGACTTCCGCAGCGCCTGGAACGCGGTCCTCGACCGGCTGTCGGGCGGCGAGGCTTCGATCGTTCTGCGCGACTACCATTCGCCGAACCTCATCTGGCGTCCCGAACGGCAGGGCCGCGACCGGATCGGCGTCATCGATTTCCAGGACGCGCTGATCGGCCCGTCGGCCTACGATGTCGCATCGCTGGCGCTCGACGCACGCGTCACAATCCCCGCGGATCTTGAGCGGTCGACCGTCGAGGCCTACGCCGCGGCGCGCTCGGCCGCCGGCGCGTTCGACCGCACCGCATTCGACGCCGCTTATGCGGTGATGGGGGCGCAGCGCAACTCGAAAATCCTCGGCATCTTCGTGCGCCTCGACCGCCGCGACGGCAAGCCGGCCTATCTGCGCCACCTGCCGCGCATCCGCGAATACCTGTCGCGCACGCTTGCCCATCCGGCACTTGCCGAAGTACGCGCCCTCTATGCGCGCTTCGGCCTGGAAGCGGGGTCTTCGTCGTGAAGGGAGATGTCGTCGACACGGCGATGGTGCTCGCCGCCGGTCTCGGCAAGCGCATGCGGCCGATCACCGAGACGCTGCCGAAACCGCTTGTGCGCGTCGCCGGCAAGACGCTGCTCGACTGGGGGCTGGACAACCTCGCCGCCGCGGGCGTGGCCAAGGCGGTGGTCAACGTGCATCACCTCGCCGGGCAGATCGTCTCGCATGTCGCCGGGCGCCGCCTTCCGCGCGTGGTGATTTCCGACGAAAGCGACCGGCTGCTCGATTCGGCCGGCGGTATCGTCCGCGCCTTGCCGCTGCTCGGGCCCGATCCGTTCCTCATCCTCAATGCGGACACGTTCTGGATCGACCGCGGCCGCTCGAACCTCGAAGATCTCGTCCTTGCCTGGGACGCCGGACGGATGGATATTCTTCTGATGCTAGCCGATCTCGGTTCCGCTACCGGGCATTCCGGCGGCACGGATTTCCTCGTTGCGCCAGACGGGCGCTTGGCGCGCGCCGCGGGCGCGGCGGACGGCCTGATCTATGCCGGCGCGGCCATCGTCCATCCGCGCATCTTTGCAGCCGCGCCGGCCGAGCCGCACTCGCTCAACGTCTATTTCGACAGGGCGATCGCCGCGGGCCGGTTGTTCGGCCACGCGATGCACGGCCACTGGATCACGGTGGGCACGCCGGACGCCATCGCCCCGGCCGAGGCAGCGGTCGCGCGGGCGTCGCCGGTGGGGCGATGACGGCGCGAACGCCGCCGAGGGTATTCTCCATCGCCCCCGGCGTTCCCTTCCTCACGACGCTGGCGAAGTCCCTTGCCTCCGGCGAGCTCGTTTCCGGCTTCCGCTTCGACGGCGATCCGCTGGCGCTGGCCGACGCGACGATCTACGTGCCGACACGCCGCGCCGCGCGGGCGCTGCGCACCGCCTTCGTCGACCTTGCCGGCGGCAGGCCAGCCATCCTGCCGGTGATCCGCGCGCTCGGGGAGTTCGATGAGGACGGCACCATCCTCGACGGAACGCTGCCCGACATTGCCGATCTCGCCCCGCCGATCGAGCCGCTGGAGCGCATCCTGTTGCTCGCGCCGCTGGTACAGGCCTGGAAGCGTCGTCTGCCGGCACATGTCGCCGCGCTCTACGACGAGGACGTCATCGTTCCCGCCTCGCTGGCGGACGCCATCTGGCTGGCGCGCGACCTCGCCACGCTGATCGACGACATCGAGACCGAGGCGGCCGACTGGTCGCGCCTCGGCGAGTTGGTGCCGGCCAACCTCGCCGGCTGGTGGCAGGTGACACTGGAGTTCCTCGAGATCGTCACCAGCCTCTGGCCTCAGGCGCTTGCCGAAAGGACCCGCACCGATCCCGCCGCCCATCGCAATGCGCGCATCAGGGCGGAAGCCGCACGCCTCGCCGTCAGACCGCCGCGCGGACCTGTCATCGCCGCCGGCTCGACAGGCTCGATTCCGGCAACGGCCGATCTGCTCTCCGCCATTGCGCGGCTCGATTCCGGTGCCGTCGTGCTTCCCGGCCTCGACCGCGATATGGACGAGCGGTCGTGGATGGTGATCCGCGGCGAGAGGCCGGCGCCTTCGGTCCTCGGCCACCCGCAATACGGCCTCGCCCGGCTCCTCGGCCGCATCGGGGTCGAGCGCGAAGAGGTCGTCGACATCGGCAGACCGCTGCCGGCTCTCGCGCTGCGCCGCGCGCTCGTCGACGAGGCGCTGCGGCCGGCGGCGACGACAGACCTCTGGGTCGAGCGGCGCGCGGCCCACGAGGCTTCCGACGTGGCCGGCGCTTTCGCCGGAGTGTCGCTGGTCGAGGCGTCGAACGAGCGCGACGAGGCGGCGGCGATCGCCGTCGCGCTGCGCCTCGCCGTCTCCGATCCGGGACGGACGGCGGCCCTGGTCACCGGTGACCGCAACCTGGCGCGTCGGGTGGCCGCGGAGTTGCGCCGCTTCGGTATCCGCGCCGACGATTCCGGCGGTACGCCGCTTTCTTCCACCGCGCCGGCCGGCCTGCTTGCGCTGATGCTCGAGGCGGCGTTTCGGCCCGGCGATCCGGTGCCGCTGCTGGCGCTGATGAAGCATCCGCTGCTGCGCCTCGGCCGCGACCGCGCCGTGGTGCGCGGCGCCGCCGAGACGATCGAGCTGGTCGCCTTGCGCGGCGGCACCGGGCGGCCCGACATCGCCACGCTCGGCGAGCTGTTCGAGACACGGCTCGAAGACTTCGCCGGCGAGGCGAGAAAGCCCTTCTGGCTTTCGCGTGTCACCGAGACCCGCCTGCGGGAGGCTCGCGGCGTCCTCGTCGCGCTCGGCGACGCGCTGAACGGGCTCGTCGGCTCCCGGCGCACCACGCGGCCGCTTGGCGACCTGGTCCGGATGACCGTTGCCGCGCTGGAGGCGCTCGGCCGGGACGAGGGCGGCGGCCTGTCGCATCTCTACGGCGGCGACGCCGGCGAGCGCGTTGCCGGCGTGCTGCGTTCGCTCGTTGGGGCGCAGGCCCCCGTCGACATCGCCGCCGAGGAATGGCCCGACGTGCTCTCCGCCCTGACCGGCGGCGAGACGGTGAAGCCTTCGGCCGCCGGGGACAGCCGGGTCGCCATCTGGGGGGCGCTGGAGGCGCGCCTGCAATCCGTCGACACGCTGGTGCTGGGCGGCCTCAACGAGGGATCGTGGCCGCGCAAGGCCGAGGCCGACCGCCTGATGTCGCGCATGATGAAGTCGGGCGTCGGCCTGGAGCCGCCGGAGCGCCGCATCGGCCAGGCAGCTCACGATTTCGTCATGGCCATGGGTACGGAGAAGGTGGTGCTCGCCCGCTCGGTGCGCTCGGCGGATGCCCCCGCGGTCGCCTCGCGCTGGCTGCAGCGTCTCTTTGCCGTGCTCGGGCCGGACCGCGTCGCCGAGATGCGCGGGCGCGGCGAAGGCTTCCTCGGCCTCGCCCGGGCCATCGACGACGGCGCCGCCGCGCCCGCCTTCGAGCGGCCGCGGCACGCCCCGCCGGTGGCGGCGAGGCCGCGGCGCTTCTCCGTCACCGAGATCGAGACGCTGCGCCGAGATCCTTATGCCGTCTACGCCAGGAAGGTACTCGACCTGCGCCCGCTCGATCCGCTGCTGCGCGAACCGGGCGCGGCCGAGCGGGGCACGCTGTTTCACGACGTTCTCAGCCGCTTCGTCCTTTCCGGCGCCGATCCCTACGCCGGGGACGCTGCCGCCCGGCTGATCGACTGCGGGCGTGAGGCCTTCGCCGCCGCCGCGCTGCCCGCCGACATCGAGGCAGTGTGGTGGCCGCGTTTTCTCGCCCTGGTCCCCGGCATCGTCGCGTGGGAGCGCACGCGCGGGGCCGGCACCGTGCGGCGCCTGGCCGAGGTGCGCGCCGATGATCAGGAGGTCGGCGGAACCGGCGTCACGCTGTCGGGCTATGCCGACCGCATCGACCTCCTGCCCGCCGGCTACGCCGACATAATCGACTTCAAGACCGGGTCCGGCCCGTCGAAGGGCCAGGCGCACACGTTGCTCGCACCGCAGCTGGCGTTGGAAGGCGCGCTGATGATGCGTGGCGCCTTCAGGGGCGTCGGCGCGCGGACGCCGTCGAAGCTCGCCTATGTCCGGCTCCGGCCGACCGGCAAGGTCGACGAGGAATCGATCCTCGAGTTCAACCGCCAGCAGCGCAGCGCGCCAGACCTCTCGGAGGAGGCCTGGGAACGGCTCGGCAAGCTGCTCACCCACTATGGCGACCCGCTGGTAGGCTATCTGTCGCGCGCCGTGCCGTTCCGCGAGGGCGACACCGACGGCGACTACGACCATCTCGCCCGCGTCCAGGAGTGGTCGGCGGTTGGCCCCGACGGCGGAGACGCCGAATGAGGCGCAAGCCCAACGTCCCGCGCGAGACCGCCGCGCTCCAGGCGCTTGCGGCGGACCCGGCGAATTCGGTCTGGGTTTCGGCCAATGCCGGGTCCGGCAAGACGCACGTGCTTTCGCAGCGCGTCATCCGCCTGCTGCTCGGCGGTACGGATCCCGCCAGGATCCTCTGCCTGACCTATACGCGCGCCGCCGCTGCCAACATGGCGAACCGTGTCTTCCGCGACCTCGGCGCCTGGGCGGTCATGGACGCCGCCGCGCTGTCGGCGCAGATCGCCGCGATCGAGGGGCGCGTACCCGACGCGCGGACGCTTGACCGAGCCCGGCGCCTGTTTGCCGACGCGCTCGAGACACCGGGCGGGCTGAAGGTTCAGACCATCCACGCCTTCTGCGAGGCTGTGCTCCATCAGTTCCCGCTGGAAGCGAACATCGCCGGCCATTTCGCGCTGCTCGATGGGCCGATGGAGGCAGCGTTGTTTGCCGAGGCGCGCCGGGAGATGATTGCTGGCGCTTCCGCCGAGGACAATCCAGGCCTTGCCGGCGCTTTCGCCGTGGTACTTGAACGCGGCGGCGAAAGCGGTCTCGACGAGCTGCTCGGCGAGATCGTCCGGCAGCGCGACGGGCTGCGCAACTTGATCCGCGAGATCGGCGACGGCTCCGACCGCTTCGAGCTGCTGTTCGAGGAGTTTGGCTTCGCGGAGCACGAGACGGCGGCGACGATCGCGGCGGCGGCCTGGCCGCTCCCCGGCTTCTCGCCGGGAGAATTCGCGGCGTTCGTGCGCACGGCAGAGGCGGTCGACGCGCGCATCGTTCTCGACAGCATCGTGCCCGCGGCGGCGCGGGCTTTTACCGAGGTCGATCCTGTCGCCCGGCTGCGCCTGCTCGCCGAGGGCTTCCTCAAGGCGGACGGCGCTCCCTACGCCTTCGAACGCAATTTCAAGAAGGACCTGCGCGCCCGCCTACCCGACCTTGGCGAGCGATATGCGGCCGCGACGACGGTGATCATGGCGGCCACCGAGCGTCTTGCGCTCTTCCGCATGCTCGAGGGCAGCCGCGCCGCGCTGGTCGTCGCCGACTGGATGATCACGCGCTACGAGCGGCTGAAGCGGGCGCGCGGCTTCCTCGACTTCAACGACCTGATCGTCAAGACGGTCAACCTGCTGCAACGGCCCGACGCCGGCAGCTGGGTGCAGTACAAGCTCGACCAGGGCATCGACCACATCCTCATCGACGAGGCACAGGACACCAGCCCGCGCCAGTGGGACGTGGTGCGCCATCTCGCCGAGGAGTTCTTTGCCGGCGAGGGCGCGCGCGACGGCAAGCGGCGGACGATCTTCGCCGTCGGCGACGAAAAGCAGTCGATCTACTCCTTCCAGGGCGCCGATCCGGCCGCCTTCGCCGAGACCGGCCACGCCTTCTCCGGCAAGGTGTCCGCCGCCGCGCAGAGCTTCCGCCATGCGCGCCTGACCTGGTCGTTCCGCTCGACCGGCGACGTGCTGGACGCGGTCGACCGGGTCTTCTCGCGGCCGGAAGCGCGCAAGGGGCTCACCCGCGACGACGATACGGTCGAGCACAAGGCGATCCGCGTCGCCGAACCGGGCTATGTCGAAGTCTGGCCGATGGTCGGCGCCTCCGCCGTGGAGGAACCCGACGACTGGACGGCGGCGATCGACCTCGCCAGCGCCCCGGCAGTCCAGGTCGCCGAACGGGTTGCCGGTACCATCGAGCACTGGTTGCGATCGGGCGAGCGGCTGGAGGCCTCCGGGCGGCGCATAAGGCCGGGCGACGTGCTGGTGCTGGTGCGCAAGCGCGATCGCTTCGTCCATGCGCTAACCCGCGGCCTGAAGCTGCGCCACATCGACGTCGCCGGCGCCGACCGCCTCAGCCTGCCGGATCATATCGCGGTGAAGGACATGGTGGCGCTCGGCCGAGTCGTGCTGCAGCCCGAGGACGACCTGTCGCTTGCCGCCCTGCTGCGCAGCCCGGTGTTCGGCCTGTCCGAGGACGAGCTGTTCCGGCTGTCGTGGGATCGCGGCGGGGGCGTCTCTCTCGACGCCGCGCTGCGCCGCGCTGCGCCGGGCGATCCGCGCATGGCGGCGATCGTGGCCCAGCTCGACGCCTGGGCGACGGCTGCGGCGTTCCGCCCCGTCTTCGAGTTCTACGCCGGCGTGCTCGCCGGGACGGGCGGACGCGACGGCATACGCCGCCGGATGATCGCCCGGCTCGGGCGCGACGCCGGCGACATCCTCGACGAGTTCCTCAACTTCTGCCTGGCGCAGGAGCGCACCGGCCTGCCCGGACTGGAGGCCTTTCTCGCTACGCTGGAGAGCGCCGGCCCCGAGATCAAACGCGAGATGGACCAGACGCGCGACGAGGTGCGCATCATGACCGTCCATGCGGCGAAAGGCCTCGAGGCGCCGGTGGTCTTCCTCGTCGACGCCGGCGGCGCGCCGTTCAGCGACCAGCACCTGCCGCGCCTTATCCCCTTCCAGCCGCCGCGCCGCGGCTGGAGCGGGCCGGGCTATCTGTGGCGGTCGGGAAGCGACGTCGCCAACGAGTTTTCCAAGGGCGTCTGCGGCGCGCTGCGCGAGAAGGCCGAGGAGGAGTACAACCGGCTGCTCTATGTCGGCATGACGCGAGCCGAGGACCGGCTGATCGTCTGCGGCTACCACGGCAAGCGCGCGCCCCAGCCGGCGACATGGCACGGCATCGTGCGCGACGCGCTGTGCGGTGCGCCGGAGACCGCCGAGCGGGTCGACGAAGCGACCGGCCAGACGGTCCAGCGTTTCCGCACCACCACGACGCCGCGGCCGCCCGATGCCGAGCCGAAAGTTTCCGCCGCGCCGGCGCCCGGGACGCCGCCGCCCGCCGTCGCGTCGCTCTACGAAGAACTGCCTCACGCGCCTCCCCTGCCGCGCCCGCTGGCGCCGTCTGGAGCGTCCGCGCTGATCGATCCCGCGGGACCTGCCGTCATCGCCGGCCGCTCGCCGGTTCTCGACGCCGTCGACGAGCCTAGGCTGGCGGTCCGCCGCGGTATCGCCATCCATCGCCTGATGCAGGCTTTGCCGTCCCTTCCCGCGGCGGAGCGCGCGGCGGCCGCGCATCGCTACCTCGCCCGGGCCGGCGAGGACTGGCCGGACGAGGAACGGCGGCTGGCGCTGGAGAGCGTCCTGCGCGTCCTCGGCGACGAGCGATTTTCACCGATCTTCGCCGAGGGCTCGCGGGCGGAGGTGTCGGTGATGGGGCCGCTGACGATCCGCGGCGTCGAGCGGGCCGTCTCGGGCACCATCGACAGGCTGGCGGTCACCGATCACGAGGTTATGATCGCCGACTTCAAGACCAACCGGCCGCCGCCGCGGGACCTGGCGGAAGTGCCGGAATCCTACGTCCTCCAGCTTGCCCTCTATCGGGCGCTGCTCCGCCATGTCTATCCCGGACACCGGATCTCGGCCGCGCTGCTGTTCACCGAGGCGCCGATGCTCCTTGCGGTCCCCGACGCTGCGCTGGAGGACGCTCTTGTCCGACTCACCAAGGCGTGACACAAGCGCTGCTTGAACGCTGCCGGTTTGCGCACCACATCTAGTGCAACCGACGTTTCTGGAACCGAGAAGGAATTTCCCGCATGGCCACCGTCAAGACCGACAAGAACAGCTTCAAGGCCGATGTGCTCGACTCCGCCGAGCCGGTGGTCGTGGATTTCTGGGCCGAGTGGTGCGGCCCCTGCAAGATGATCGCGCCGGCGCTCGAGGAGCTCTCCAACGAACTCTCCGGCAAGGTGAAGGTCGCCAAGCTGAACATCGACGAGAATCCGGAACTCGCCGCGCAGTTCGGCGTCCGCTCGATCCCCACCCTGATGCTTTTCAAGGGCGGCCAGGTGGCCGACATGAAGGTCGGCGCCGCGCCGAAGACGGCGCTGTCGCACTGGATCAACGGCGCCATCGCCTGATCTTCCGACCCGACGGAGATGAAGGACCCGGCCACGCGCCGGGTCTTTTCGTTTCTGGAGGCGGCGACGCTCCGGCGCCCGCTCAGGTCGGCGGGGTGCCGTTCTCGGCAAGCACTTCGCCGACCAGGTAGAGCGAGCCGCCGATCAGCACGCGCGGCGCCTCTTCGGCCGGGTCCCAGGTGTCGCGCAACAGCCTCAGCGCATTTGCGACCGACGCCACCGGCTCGGCCGACAGGCCGGCGGCCTCGGCGCGCGCCGCAAGCTCGTCGTTCGGCGTGCCGGCCTCGCTCATCGTCACCGGCACGGTGTAGACGTGGCGCGCGATGCCGCGGAACGCGCTGAAGTAGCCGGTCTGGTCCTTGGTGTTGAGCATGCCGGCGATGAGGAACAGCGGGCGCGACAGGCGTTCCTCCTGCTCGGTCAGCGCCTCGGCGACGACGAGCCCGGCGCCGGGATTGTGGCCGCCGTCGATCCATACTTCCGCACCGGGCGGAGCCAGTTCGGAGAGCCGGCCGTGCGGCAGGCGCTGCATGCGCCCCGGCCATTCGACGCCGGCCATAGCCTTCTCGGCGGCTGCCTGGCCGATTTCGAAACCCGCCGACTTGACCGCGGCGATCGCAGCGGCGGCATTGGCGAACTGGTGGCGGCCGGAAAGCCGCGGCAGGCTGAGATCCATCAGACCGTCCTCGTCCTGGTACACCAGGCGGCCGTTCTCCTCGAAGGCGATGAAGTCCTGGCCGTAGACCTTCGCCGGGCAGCCGAGCCGCATTGCCGTGTCGACGAGCACCTCGAGCGCCGCCTCGTGCTCCTGCGCGCCGATGACCACGGGCCGGCCGCGCTTGAAGATACCGGCCTTCTCGGCGGCGATCAGTTCGACCCGATCGCCGAGATAGGCTTCGTGGTCGAGCGAAATCGGCATGATCACCGAGACGGCGGGATTGCGGATCACGTTGGTCGCGTCGAAACGGCCGCCGAGCCCGACTTCGATGACGGCCGCGTCGGCGGGATGCTCGCAGAACAGCAGGAAGGTTACGGCGGTGAGTATCTCGAAGACGGTGATCGTCTCGCCGCGATTGGCTACGGCGACGCGCCTGATCGCGTCGGCGAGCACAGCGTCGGAAACGAGCCGGCCGCCGCCGGGCGCGGCGAGGCGATAGCGTTCGTGCCAGTTGACCAGATGCGGCGAGGTGTGGACGTGCACCAGCCTGCCCTGCGCCTCGAGCAGCGCGCGCGAGAAGGCGGCGGCCGAGCCCTTGCCGTTCGTTCCGGCGATGTGGATTGTCGGCGGCAGGCGATCCTGCGGATTGCCGAGCCGTTCGAGCAGGCGCGAGATCCTGTCGAGCGAAAGGTCGAAGCCCTTCGGATGGAGCGCCATCAGGCGCTCGATTTCGCGGTCGGCGGCTTGCGTCGTGGTCACGGGATTCCCGCCTTGCTTGTCAGAGCCGGGCGCTTTCGGGTTCGCCTGTGTCGGGGCCGGGGAGATGGGTGCTCGTCAGGCCTTCGACACCTCGACCGCCCCTAGCACGGCCGGCACGTGTTCCTGCGGTTCCTCCGCGTCGGAGACCGGCGTTTTCAGGAGAATCTTGAGAAGCCGGGCAATCGTCTTCTTCATCTCCAGGCGCGAGACGACCATGTCGACCATGCCGTGTTCCATCAGGTACTCGGCGCGCTGGAAGCCCTCGGGGAGCTTCTCGCGGATGGTCTGTTCGATGACGCGCGGTCCGGCGAAGCCGATCAGCGCGCCGGGTTCGGCGATGTGTACGTCGCCGAGCATCGCATAGAAAGAGGTGACGCAGCCGGTGGTCGGGTAGGTGATCACGACGATATACGGCAGGCCGGCTTCCTTGAGGCGGTCGACCGCGACAGTGGTGCGCGGCAGCTGCATCAGCGACAGCGTGCCTTCCTGCATGCGCGCGCCACCCGAGGCGGCGAACAGCACCAGCGGCCGCTTCTTCTCGCGGGCGGTGTCGAAGGCGCGGATGATTGCGTCGCCGGCGGCCATGCCGAGCGAGCCGCCCATGAAGGCGAAATCCTGCACCGTGGCGACGATGGGCAGGCCTTCGATCGTGCCGAGTCCGGACAGGATGGCGTCGTCGAGGCCGGTCTTGGCCCTGGCGTCGCGCAAGCGGTCCGTGTAGCGCTTCTCGTCACGGAACTTCAGCGGATCGATGACGACCTTCCCGTGGTCGATGGCCTCGTACTTGCCGTCGTCGAGAAAGTAGCGCAGCCGCTCCCTGGCGGCGATCTTGAGATGGTGGCCGGATGCCGGGATGACGAACTGGTTCTCTTCGAGGTCCTTGTGGAAGACCATCTCCCCGGTCTCCGGATCCTTGATCCAGAGGTTCTCCGGCATGTCGCGGCGGCCGAGCATCGAGTTGATCTTCGGCCGGACGTAGTTCGTGATCCAGTTCATCGCTTGCGGTCCTTCGTCCCGGGGACGGATGTCGGGAAGATGGGAAGCCTATCCGGCGGAAGCAAGGCGGGCGCGGCGCACGCCGTGCGCCAGGCCGTCGACCAGCGTCGCCACGGCCTCGGCCGGATCGGCGGTCTTCTCGCCCTTCGGGCCGATGACGCTCGCCACAGCGTTTACGATCGCCGTGCCGACGACGACGCCGTCGGCCGAGGCGCCGATTGCGCGCGCCTGCTCGGCGGTCTTGACGCCGAAGCCGACGCAGACGGGCAGGTCGGTGTGCGCCTTGATGCGGCCGACGGCGGCCGCGACCTTCGACGTGTCGGGCAGCGCCGAGCCGGTGATGCCGGTCATCGAAACGTAGTAGACGAAGCCGGACGTGTTCTGCAGCACGGTCGGCAGGCGCTTGTCGTCGGTGGTCGGCGTCGCCAGGCGGATAAAGTTGATGCCGGCCTTGAGCGCCGGGATGCACAGCTCCTCGTCCATCTCGGGCGGCAGGTCGACGACGATCAGCCCGTCGATCCCGGCGTCGATGGCGTCGACGAGGAAGCGCTCGACCCCGTAGACGTAGATCGGATTGTAGTAGCCCATCATGACGATCGGCGTCTCGTTGTCGTCGCGGCGGAACTCCCGGGCGAGCTGCAGGGTCTTCTTCAGCGTCTGGCCGCCCCGCAGCGCGCGCAGGCCGGCCGCCTGGATCGCCGGGCCGTCGGCCATCGGGTCGGAGAAGGGCATGCCGAGTTCGATCACGTCGCTGCCGGCCTTGGGTAGCGCCTTCATGATCGACAGCGAAGTCTCGTAGTCCGGATCGCCGCCCATGAAATAGGTGACGAGGGCGGGCCGGCCCTCGGCCTTGAGTTTCGCCATGCGGCGGTCGATGCGGGTGGTCATGTCAGAGCTCCACGCCCAGGATCTTGCCGACGGTGAAGATGTCCTTGTCGCCGCGGCCGCACAGGTTCATCACGATGATCTGGTCCTTGCGCATCTTCGGTGCCCGCTTGATCACCTCGGCCAGCGCGTGCGCAGGCTCGAGCGCCGGGATGATGCCCTCGACGCGGGTGAGCAGTTGGAAGGCGTCGAGCGCCTCCTGGTCCATGATCGGCACGTATTCGACGCGGCCTGAATCCTTGAGCCAGGAATGCTCCGGTCCGATGCCGGGGTAGTCCAGGCCGGCGGAGATCGAATGGCCGTCCTTGATCTGGCCGTCGTCGGTCTGCAGCAGGTAGGTGCGGTTGCCGTGCAGCACGCCGGGCGAGCCGGCGGTCAGCGAGGCGCAGTGCTCGTCGCCGGAAAGCCCCTTGCCGCCGGCTTCGACGCCGACGATCTGCACGTTCTTGTCGTCGAGGAAGGGGTGGAACAGGCCTATGGCGTTGGAGCCGCCGCCGACGGCCGCCACCAGCATGTCGGGCAGCCGGCCCTCGGCGGCGAGGATCTGCTCCTTCGCCTCGCGGCCGATCACCGACTGGAACTCGCGCACCAGCTCGGGATAGGGGTGCGGGCCCGCGGCGGTGCCGATGATGTAGTAGGTGTCCTCGACATTGGTCACCCAATCCCGAAGCGCCTCGTTCATGGCGTCCTTCAGCGTGCCGTGGCCGGAGGTGACGGGCCTGACCTCGGCGCCGAGCAGCTTCATGCGGAAGACGTTGGGCGCCTGGCGCTGTACGTCGGTGGCGCCCATGTAGACGATGCAGGGGAAGCCGAAACGCGCCGCAACGGTGGCCGAGGCGACGCCGTGCTGGCCGGCGCCGGTTTCGGCGATGATGCGCTTCTTGCCCATCCGCCTGGCGAGCAGGATCTGGCCGAGGCAGTTGTTGATCTTGTGCGAGCCGGTGTGGTTCAGCTCGTCGCGCTTGAAATAGATCTTCGCGCCGCCGAGATGCTCGGTCAGCCGCTCGGCGAAATAGAGCGGCGACGGGCGTCCGGTGTAGTGCGTGTTCAAGTGCTCGAGCTCGGCCTTGAACGCCGGATCGTTGCGCGCCGCGTGCCAGTGTTCCTCGAGGTCGAGGATCAGCGGCATCAGCGTCTCGGCGACGAAGCGGCCGCCGAAGATACCGAACATGCCCTGTTCGTCGGGTCCGGTGCGGAAGGAATTGGGCTCGATCGGCTTGTTCATGCCGTACTCCTCGATTCACGCGCGGGGAAAAGGCGGCTTTCCGGCCCGGCGGCGGCTTTGGCTATGTCGCGTCGGGGGCAAAAAGTAAACTGTCCCCATGCGCGGTTCATCCTTTCGCTGCGCGCACGGCGGCGAAGAACGCCGCGATCAGCGCCGCATCCTTGACGCCAGGTGCGCTTTCGACGCCCGACGAGACGTCGAGTCCGGGCGGGTCGACGAGCCGGACCGCCGCGCCGACGTTCTCGGGGGTCAGCCCGCCCGAGAGAAAATAGTCGCCCCGGTAGTCGGCGAGGATGCGCCAGTCGAAGGGCACGCCGTTGCCGCCGGGTAGCTCGGCGCCTTTCGGCGGCCTGGCGTCGAAGAGCATTATGTCGGCGACGCCGCGATAGGCGTCCGCCGCGGCGACGTCCGCGGCCTCGCTCACCGAGAAGGCCTTCATCACCGGCAGGCCGTAGCGCGCCTTCACCGCGGCGACGCGTTCCGGGCTTTCCTTGCCGTGCAACTGCAGCATGTCGGGCGTCATCGCCGCGACGATCGCGTCGAGTTCGGCGTCGTCGGCGTCGACCGCTACTGCAACGGCTTTGGCACGCCCCCGCGCCGCCTGGCGCAGCCGGCCGGCTTCCTCGGGGGCGATGTTGCGCGGGCTCTTGGCGAAGAAGATGAAGCCGACATGGCTGGCGCCGGCGGAAAGCGCTGCGTCGAGCGCTTCGGCTGTCTTCAGGCCGCAGATCTTGATGGCGATGGGCATGTCCCGCCCAGTGGCACGAATCCGCCGCCGAGTCGAGAAACCCATGCGGCTGCTGGGAGACGAGGCGCCGCGCCGGCCGCTGGTCAGGCGGCGTGGAGCAGGCGGGGCTGGAGGAGAAGATCTCCGCGATCGCGGGCAAGCGCCTTGGCGGCGGCAAGCACGGCGAGATCGACCAGCGGCTCGACGATGACGACGGTCATGTAGGCGGCCGCGAAGGTGGTTACCGACGCGAGGTTCTCGGCGCCGAAACCCCGTCCGTAGAAGGCCCAGAAGGCGACCCAGGCGACGATGCCGCCCTGGTATGCGGCCGACAGCGCCAGCGCCTGCCGGTAGCGGATGTCGACATAGGCCGTGCCGGGCGCGACGATGCGTTTTGCCAGCAAGCCGACGCCGGCCAGCGGCACGATGAGGGTGGTCAGGTTGATGCCGTACTGCGGCAGGTCGAAAGGCGCGAAGAACAGGCCCTGAAGGAGCAGGCCCGCGGCGAGCCCGATCGCCGCCGGTCCGGCGCCGAACAGGAGAAAAAGTGTCGAGCCGAGGATCAGGTGCACCTCGGAGACGCCGACCGGATGATGCGGAAGCAGCTCGAAGAAAGAAAAGACGAGGCCGGTCGCGATCAGGCTGCGCGCGGCGAAGGCCATGACGCCGCCGTCGCGGCGAAGGCAATCGCGGGCCATGCGCACGGCGATGCCGAGTGACACCGCGGCGGTGGCATGGCTGAGGACGATCTTGGCGCCGTCGACGACGCCCGGTTCGATATGCATTGCGGCCTGCTCCTTTGGCGATCGCGGCCGGCGGCGCTGCGTCCGGCCGGCGGTTTTCGCGGCCAAGTCTGGGGCAGAAGAACCGCGCTGGCAAGGACGGCGGCGGGCCGCCCGTCGGGACAGGGCGGGCGGAGCCCCTGCCCCGTCGCCGGCGGCTCAGCCGAAATCGATCGCCTGCAGGGCGTTGCCGTTGCGCTTCAGCCAGGCTCTGGCTTCGTCGGTGCGCGGGCAGAGCTGGCGGCACAGCTTCCAGAACCTCGGCCCGTGGTTCATCTCTTTCAGGTGCGCCACCTCGTGGGCGACGAGGTAGTCGATCACCGGCGCCGGTGCCATCATGATGCGCCAGGAAAACGACAGCGTGCCTTCCGAAGTGCACGAACCCCAACGGCTCGACGTGTCCTTGAAGCGGATCGCCTTGGCGCGGCGGCCGACCGCCGCCGTGTGCCTGTCGACCAGCGCCTCGATGTCGCGCCTGGCCTCGCGCTTGAGGAAATCGGCAACGCGGCGCGGCAGGTGGCTGCGGTCGCCGTGGACGACGAGGGTGGGGCCGCTTTCGTCGCAGCCGATCTCGACAGTGCCGCGCAGGCCCGGTTCGTGGACGATCTTGTGGGCGATCCCGCGCAGCGGCACCTTGACGCCCGGCCTGACCCGGGGGCGGTTGGGCACCTTCGCCAGCCGCTGTTCCAGCCAGCCGCGATGGCGCTCGATGAAACGGTCGATCTCGCCCGCCGGGATACCGGGCGGAACGGTGACGCGCAGCCACTTGCCGCCGGCGTCGATCCTCAGCGTCAGGCGCCGGGCGCGGTCGCTCTCGACGATCCTCAGCGGCAGCGTGCGCCCGGCGACCTCGTGCAGCCGCTCGCGCGGCGGCGCCGGCGTCGGCTCGGTCAGGCGGCGGAAGAAGGCAAAGGACATGGGGCGAGGATAGTTGATTCTCGGTTCGGGGCGACAGTGCCGACTTCGCGTCGGGCGACGCGGTCGCGGCGCAGGCCTCGCCGGTGCGAAGCGGCGCCTTCCGCCGACGAAAAAGGCGGCGCCGCTGTCGCGACGCCGCCCCTGTTCAGGACGATCGGGCGGAGTGCCGCCAGATCAGTCGTCGAGCAGCCCGGTGCCCTTGTCCTTCGGGGCGTCCTTTGACCTGGGCTTGCCCGTCGGCGCGGGCGTCGACTTGGAGCGGTTCGCCATGAAGCGGTCGAACTCCTCCTGGTCCTTGGCGCGGCGCAGTTCGCGGGCATACTCGTCGAACTCGGCGAGCGTCTCGTCGAGCTTGCGGCGCTCCTCGGCGAGGCGCTCGAGTTCCTTCTCGCGCCAGTCGTCGAAGGCGACGTTGCCGGTGCGGACGCCGTTGCCCCAGCGGTGCGCCCTGTCGGCGCCGCGGCGGCAGCCGGCGAAGACGCCGTCGGTGGCGCGGTTGACGTCGCGCTTGAACCCGTCAAGCCGGTCGCCCCAGATGATGTAGGCGAGCATGGCGAGGCCCAGCGGCCAGAACACCATGAAGCCGATCACCATCAGCGCGATCGTCGCCGGCGTCCATGCCGGACGGATCAATGCAGTCGTGTTCATCGGTTCCCGTTCCTTCCGTAGGGGCGCCGCCGAACCGGGCTGCATGGTTTCGAGATGGGTACCGGATATCGGCGCTTCAAGCGCGGGAAATGT
>CAYJMY010000063.1:0-21958 GCA_964371125.1 uncultured Mesorhizobium sp.
CGTCGGAACTGCCCGAACTGCTCGGCATCACCGACCGCCTCTACGTCATGAACCGTGGCCGCATGGTCGGCGAGATGCCGACTACGGAAGCCACCCAGGAGAAGATCATGTCCGCAATCATCAGATCGGAGGGTGCGCGCGATGGCTGACACGACCGCTGGCACGACGACCGGCGCGGCTCGCCAGAGCGGGATGCGCTTCCTGCGCGACAACCTGCGCGAATACGGCATCCTGATCGCGTTGATCGCCATCATGGCGTTCTTCCAGTTTGCCACCGGCGGCATCCTCTTGAAGCCGGTGAACCTGACCAACCTGATCCTGCAGAACAGCTACATCGTCATCATGGCGGTGGGCATGCTTCTCGTCATCGTGGCCGGTCACATCGACCTCTCGGTCGGCTCGGTGTGCGGCTTCGTCGGCGCGCTCGCGGCGGTGATGATCGTGCAGTGGAACGTGAACTTCGTGCTGGCGTCGGTCCTCTGCCTCGCCTTCGGCGCCGTGATCGGCGCCGCACAGGGCTACTGGATCGCCTATCACAGGATCCCGTCCTTCATCGTCACGCTGGCGGGCATGCTCGTGTTCAAGGGATTGGCGCTGTGGCTGCTCGCCGGCCAGTCGGTCGGCCCCTTCCCGCCGGCCTTCCAGCTCATCGCCTCGGGATTCGTCCCGGATCTCTTCGGCGTCGGCAAACCGAACGTGCTGTCGCTCGTCGTCGGCGTCGGCCTCGCCTTGCTCATGGTCGCGTTCGCGGTGCGCAGCCGCCGGCGCCAGCAGGCCAACGGCACGCTGGAGGAGCCGTTCGGCCTCTTCGCCGCCAAGTACGCCATCATCTTCGCCGCGCTCGTCTACATGAGCTGGCTGATGGCCTCGTTCCGCGGCCTGCCCAATGTCTTCATCGTCATGGCGCTCCTGATCGCGCTCTATTCGTTCGTCACCAACCGCATGACGATCGGCCGGCGCATCTATGCCATCGGCGGCAACGAGAAGGCCGCCAAGCTCTCCGGCATCCGCACCGAAAGGCTGGTGTTCCTCGCGTTCGTCAACATGGGGATGCTGGCGGGCCTCGCCGGGCTGATCTTCGCCGCACGCCTGAACACGGCGACCCCGAAGGCGGGACTGGGATTCGAGCTCGACGTGATCGCGGCCGTCTTCATCGGCGGCGCCTCGATGGCCGGCGGCGTCGGCACCGTGATTGGTGCGGTCATCGGCGCCTTTATCATGGGCGTGATGAACAACGGCATGTCGATCCTCGGCGTCGGCATCGACTACCAGCAGGTCATCAAGGGCCTGGTCCTTCTCGCCGCCGTCATCTTCGACGTCTACAACAAGAACCGCGGGTGACCTCCATGCTGCTCTCCCAGATCGAAAATCCGGACGGATCGATCACGGTCGTCGCCCGCGAAGGCAAGGAGGCCTATGCCGTACGCGGCGTCGGCAGCGTCCACGACATGGTCCTCGACTGCATCCGCTGCGGAAACGCGGATTTGGCGGCCCACGTCTCGGCGCTCGGCCTCGGCGCGGCGATGGATCTCGAGCGCGCTTACGAGGACGGCCGCCTGCTGCCGCCGATCACGCATCCCGACCCGGCGCACCTCTACCTCACGGGCACCGGCCTGACGCATCTCGGCTCGGCGTCCGCCCGCGACGCCATGCACCAGAAGCCGGCGGCGGACGCCGAAGCGAAGCTCACGGATTCGATGCGGATGTTCCGTATGGGCCTTGAGGCGGGCAAGCCGTCCGGCGGAGAACCGGGCGTTCAGCCGGAATGGTTCTACAAAGGCAACGGCCACACTCTGGCAGCGCCGGGCGCTCCCCTGGTTTCGCCTTCCTTCGCCGACGACGCCGGCGAGGAGCCGGAGATCGCCGGAGTCTACGTCATCGGCGACGACGGCACGCCGTTCCGCGTCGGTTTCACCCTGTCCAACGAGTTCTCCGACCACGTCATGGAGCGCGTCAACTATCTCTATCTTGCGCACTCCAAGCTGCGGCCGGCGTCCTTCGGGCCCGAAATCCGGGTCGGTGCCCTTCCCGAAGACGTGCGCGGCATGTCCCGGATCCGCCGCGCCGGCAGGCTGGTCTTCGAGCAGCCATTCCTGTCGGGCGAGGCGAACATGTCGCATTCGATCGCCAACCTCGAACACCACCACTTCAAGTACGGGCTGTTCCGCCACCCGGGCGATGTCCACGTCCACATGTTCGGCACGGCGACGCTGTCCTTCACCCACGGCATCCTGACCGAGCCCGGCGACGAGTTCGAAATCGAAGCGGCGTCGTTCGGCCTGCCGCTGCGCAACCGGCTCGCCGTCGAGGCGGGGGCGGAACCCGCCCATCGCATCGCGGTCCGCGCGCTCTAGGGTCTCTGCACAATGGCATTTCGAAAGGCCGAATGGCCGCGCAAGCTTCGCTCGACGGAATGGTTCGGAGGCTCCTCCCGCGACCATATCTACCACCGCTCCTGGATGAAGAATCAGGGCCTGCCCGCCGACCTGTTCGATGGCCGGCCGGTGATCGGCATCTGCAACACCTGGTCCGAGCTGACGCCGTGCAACGCGCACCTGCGCGACCTCGCGCAGCGCGTAAAGCACGGCATCTACGAGGCCGGCGGACTTCCCGTCGAGTTCCCGGTCTTCTCCACCGGCGAGAGCGCGCTACGGCCGACCGCGATGATGTTCCGCAACCTCGCCGCGATGGACGTAGAGGAAGCGCTCCGCGGTAACCCGCTCGACGGCGTCGTGCTGCTCGCCGGTTGCGACAAGACAACGCCCGCCCTTCTTATGGGGGCGGCGAGCGTCGACATCCCCGCCATCCTCGTCTCCGGCGGGCCGATGCTGAACGGCTGGTTCCGCGGCGAGCGGGTCGGCTCGGGCACCGCGCTCTGGCAGATGTCGGAGGCGATCAAAGCCGGCACCATGTCGCGCGAGGACTTCCTTGAGGCCGAACAGGCCATGTCCCGCTCGCCAGGGTCGTGCAACACGATGGGCACGGCCTCCACCATGGCCTCGATGGCCGAGGCGCTGGGCATGGCACTGTCCGGCAACGCGGCGATCCCGGCGGTGGACTCCCGTCGGCGCGTCATGGCGCACCTCACCGGCCGGCGGATCGTCGAGATGGTCAAGGACGATCTCAAACCCTCCGACATCCTCACCCGCCAGGCCTTCGAGAACGCGATCCGCGTCAACGGCGCCATCGGCGGCTCGACGAACGCGGTCATCCACCTGCTCGCCATCGCCGGCCGCGTCGGCGTCGACCTGACCCTCGACGACTGGGACCGGCTCGGCCGCGACGTGCCGACCATCGTCAACCTGATGCCGTCAGGAAAATACCTGATGGAGGAGTTCTTCTACGCCGGCGGCCTGCCCGTGGTCGTCAAGCGCCTCGGCGAGGCCGGGCTGTTGCACAAGGACGCGCTCACGGTTTCCGGCGGACCGGTCTGGGACGAGGTGAAGGACGTCCGCAACTGGAACGAGGACGTCATCCTGCCGGCGGAGAAGCCGCTGACCGCACAGGGCGGCATCGCCGTCCTGCGCGGCAATCTCGCGCCAAGGGGAGCCGTGCTCAAGCCGTCGGCCGCAAGTCCCCACCTGATGCGGCATCGCGGCCGTGCCGTCGTCTTCGAGGACATCGACGACTACAAGGCGAAGATCGCCGACGAGGCGCTCGACATCGACGAGACCTGCGTCATGGTGCTGAAGAACTGCGGGCCGAAGGGCTATCCCGGCATGGCCGAGGTCGGCAACATGGGCCTGCCGCCCAAGATCCTGCGCAAGGGCATCACCGACATGGTGCGCATTTCCGACGCGCGCATGTCCGGCACGGCCTACGGCACGGTGGTGCTGCACGTCGCGCCGGAGGCGGCTGCGGGCGGACCGCTGGCCATCGTGCGCGACGGCGACATGATCGAGATCGACGTCGAGTCCCGCCGCCTGCACCTCGACGTTCCGGAGGCGGAGATCGCCGCGCGCCAAGCCGCGTGGACGTCGAAGGTTGCGATACCCGCGGGCGGCTACGCCCGCATGTTCGCCGAGCATGTCCAGGGCGCCGACACCGGCGCCGATTTCGACTTCCTGAAAGGATCACGTGGAAAGGCGGTGCCGCGTGACAGCCACTGATCCCATCCGCGTGGCGATCGTCGGCGTCGGCAAGATCGCGCGCGACCAGCACCTGCCCTCGATCGCCGGGAACCCCGCCTTCGAGCTCGCCGCGACGGTCTCTCGCAGTGGCGGCATCGACGGCGTGCCAAACTTCGCCACCGTCGAGGAGCTGCTCGCGGCCCGGCCCGACATCGGGGCACTGTCCCTGTGTCAGCCACCGCAGGTCCGCTACGACGCGGCCGCGAAGGCGCTCGCCGCCCGCCGCCACCTGATGCTGGAGAAGCCGCCGGGCGCCACGGTCAGCGAGGTCCAGGCGCTCCAGGCGCTCGCCGCCCGAAACGGCGTCACCCTTTTCGCCACCTGGCATTCGCGCTTCGCCGCCGCGGTGGAGCCGGCCCGCCAATGGCTCGCCGACCGCGTGCTCCGACGCGTCACCGTGACCTGGAAGGAGGACGTCCGCCGCTGGCATCCCGGCCAGGCCTGGATCTGGCAGCCGGGCGGACTCGGCGTCTTCGATCCCGGCATCAACGCCCTGTCCATCGTCACCGCGATCCTGCCGCAGCCGGTCCACCTGGTCGACGCGGTGCTGGAGTTCCCGGCCGGCCGCGAGGCGCCGATCGCCGCGCATCTCGATTTCGCCGGCGCCGGCGGCCTTGTCGCGACGGCCGACTTCGACTGGCGCCAGACCGGCCCGCAAACCTGGGACATTGAAATCGAAACAGATGCCGGCGTGCTGACGCTTGCCATGGGCGGTGCCCGGATGGCGATCGACGGCAGGCCCGTCGTCGCCGGCGACGACCGGGAGTATACCGGCATCTACAGCCGCTTCGCCAAGCTGATCGGCCGCGGCGCCAGCGACGTCGACCTGGCCCCGCTCGTCCAGGTCGCCGACGCCTTCATGCTCGGCCGCCGCAAGGTGGTCGAGGCGTTCGAAGACTGACGATGGGCGCGACGAGACCGCGGGGACGAGGAATGGAAGCCGTCGAGTGGATCGGCGTCGACTGGGGCACCACCAACCTGCGCGCCTGGGCGATGGCCGGCGACCGCGTACTCGACGTCGCAGCAAGGCCGCTCGGCATGGGCGCGCTGAAGCGAGGGGAATTCGAGCCGGCGCTGCTCGAAACGGTGGGCGGCTGGCTCGCCGACGGCCGCACCGTGCCGGTCGTCGCCTGCGGCATGGTCGGCGCGCGCCAGGGCTGGGCGGAGGCGCCCTATGTTCGCGTGCCGTCGCAACCGCTCGCTGCCGCCCGGTTCGCCCGCGTCGCGACGGCCGATCCGCGCATCGCCGTGACGATCGTCCACGGCATGTCCCAGCTCGACCCGCCGGACGTCATGCGCGGCGAGGAGACCCAGCTCGCCGGTCTGCTGGCGCTGGAACCCGGCTTTTCCGGGACCGCCTGCTTGCCCGGCACCCACACGAAATGGGCGACGCTCGGCCGCGACCGTGTCGTCGGTTTCCGCACCTTCATGACCGGCGAGTTGTTCGCGCTCCTCAAGGAGCAGTCCATCCTCCGCCATTCGGTCGGCGGCGAAACCGAGCCCGACGACGGCGCGTTCGCCGAAGCCGTCACCGAATCCGCGGCGGCACCGGGAGCGTTGGCAGCCTGGCTGTTCTCGACGCGGGCACGGGGCCTCGTCGGCACGATGCGTCCGGCCGAGGCGCTCGGGCGGATATCCGGTCTCCTGATCGGCATGGAAGTCTGCGCCATGCGCGCCGCCTGGATCGAACGGCCGCTCGCGTTGATCGGCGCGCCGGCACTGTGCGACCGCTATGCCCGCGCGCTCGTGCTGCTTGGCGCGCCGCCGCCGGCCACGGTCGACGCAGAACGCTGCACGCTCGCCGGCCTCGCCGCCGCCCATCGACTGCTTGCCGGATAGACGGCCGGACCGGTTCCCGGCGGCGCGTCACCGCGGCCGGGAGCGGCGCGGCGTCGACCTCCGGCCGGCGCCGCGCGCTGTCGCGGCCAAGCGCTCCGCCGCCGGGATCCGCGTCTCTTCTCTCAGCCGATCGAGCTGCTTTCCGCTAGGCGCCTGAGTTCGGCTAGCGTCGTCTCCTCGTCGACCGTCGTCGCATCGACCCGCTGCAGGTACGGACACGTCACCACCGCGATCGCGTCGCCGGACGGACCGAAGATCGGCACCGAAATGTCGCGGACTCCGACGAGCTGCAGACTGGCGCCGGTGCGGTGACCCTGGGCGCGGATCAGCTCCAGCGTGCGCTCGATCGCCGCCACCCGTTCCTCGTTCTCCTTGCCGCCCCAGATGGCGAGCGTTTCGCGGATCCTTTCCGGACTCTGGAAGGCGAGCAGGGTCTGGCCGGAACTCGTCGTCGCGAGATCGAGGCGGGCGCCGATGCGCAACCGGAACTCCCAGTTCGCGGGACCGCTCGCCTGGGCGACCACCACTGCGGCCCCCCGGTCGGGCATGACCAGATGAACCGACTGCTGCGTCCGCTCGGTGAAAGCGTCCATCAGCGGCTGGGCCCGCGCCACCAGCCGGCGCACCGGCGGATGCTGGCTGCCCAGCACGAAGAGTTTCATCGTCAACGCATAGCGGTCGCCTTCAGCCGACCGGCTGACATAGTCGCGCGCCACGAGCCGCTCGAGCATCCTGTAGATCTCGCTCTGGCTGCGGTCGATCGCCTTGACGATCTCGGCGCGGGTCAACGCGCCCGGTTGCCCCGACAGGAACTCCAGGATGTCCAGTCCCTTGTCGAGCGCCGGTGCCCGGTACCTGTCAACGTCGTCCTTCTTCGCGGTCAACCGATCCCCCTTCGTTGCGAACGCCGGCGACAATAGCGCCGTCGCCGACTAAACGTCCCTTGCAAAGTGCATTCATATATGAAAAGTATGTTCACATGTAAACGCATATGGACTTCGGTCCGGCTCGGGAGGAGCTGCGAACATGCGTCTGGGGGGTAAGCGGATCCTCGTATCCGCCGCAGCGAACGGCATCGGCCGAGGCAGCGCGCTCGCCTGCGCGGCAGCCGGGGCGGAGGTGCTGGCTGTCGACATCGACGAAAGCGGTCTTTCGTCGCTCGCCGCCGAAAACGGGGCGATCTCGACCCATGTCCTCGACGTGATGGATCGCGCCGCTGTCGACGCGCTGGCAAAGAAGGCGGGGAATCTCGACGGCCTCTTCAATTGCGCCGGCTTCGTCCATCACGGCACCATCCTGGAAGCGACCGAGCAGGACTGGGCCTTCAGCTTCGACCTCAACGTCACGTCGATGTACCGCATGATCCGGGCATTCCTGCCGGGCATGCTCGAGCGCGCGGCAGAGACCGGCAGCGCCTCCATCCTCAACATCGCCTCGATGGCCTCTTCGATCAAAGGCTTCCCCAACCGCGCGCTCTACGGCGCCAGCAAGGCTGCGGTCATCGGCCTGACCAAGGGCGTCGCCGCTGATTTCGTGCGCCGCGGCATTCGCTGCAACGCGCTCTGCCCGGGCACGGTCGACACGCCCTCGCTGCGCGGGCGGATCGCTGCCGCCGCCGATCCGGTCCGGGCAGAAAAGGACTTCATCGCCCGGCAGCCGATCGGGCGACTGGCCACCGTCGACGACATCGCGCCGATGGTCGTCTACCTCCTCGGCGACGAAAGCCGCTTCGTCACCGGACAGGCGGTGCTCGTGGACGGCGGGGTGACCATCTGATGGAAACCGGCGACCGCCCCCCGCTGGTGTCCATGGCCGGCATCGACAAGTCGTTCCCCGGTGTCAATGCGCTGCGGGGCGCGCGGTTCGAACTCATGGCCGGCGAGGTCCACGCCCTGATGGGCGAAAACGGCGCCGGCAAGTCGACGCTGATGAAGATCCTCGCGGGCATCTACCAGCGCGACCGCGGCGCGGTTCTGATCGACGGGCGGCCGACCGCCATCGACTCGCCACGCGCGGCCCAGGAACTCGGCATCGCCATCATCCATCAGGAACTGTCGCTGATGCGCGACCTCACGGCCGCGCAGAACATCCTGATCGGCCGCGAACCGCGCCGTGCGGGCGGCCTGCTGCTCGACGAGGCGGCGCTGAACGCGACCGCGGCCGAGATCTTCCGCACCATCCATCTCTCGCTCGATCCCCGCACCGTCGTCGGCGGCCTGACGATCGCCAGGCAGCAGATGGTCGAGATCGCCAAGGCACTCTCCTACCGCTCGCGCGTCCTGATCATGGACGAGCCCACGGCGGCACTGAACGACGCCGAGATCGCCGAACTCTTCGCCATCATCCGCAAGCTGAAGGCCGAGGGCGTCGGCATCGTCTACATCTCCCACAAGATGGACGAGCTGAAGCGTATCGCCGACCGCGTCACCGTGATGCGCGACGGCGAGACGGTGGGCACCGTGCCGGCGGCCGAGACCCCGGTCGAGACCGTCATCGCCATGATGGTCGGGCGCAAGCTCACCGACGAGGCCGCGGACGCGCCCGACCTGTCGGCCGCCCCCGTGGCGCTCGAAGTGCGCGGCCTCACCCGCGGTCGCGAGATCCGCGACGTCAGCTTCGATCTGCGCAAGGGCGAGATCCTCGGCTTCGCCGGGCTGATGGGCGCCGGCCGCACCGAGGTCGCGCGCGCGGTCTTCGGCGCAGACCCGCGCGATGCGGGCGAGATTCGCGTCCACGGCCTGAAGGTCGACATCCGCCAGCCGCGCGACGCCGTGCGCGCCGGCATCGGCTATCTCTCCGAGGACCGCAAGCAGTTCGGCCTGGCGACGGGCATGGACGTGCGCAACAACATCGCGCTGGCCAGCCTCTCGCGCTTCACCGGGCTCGGCGGCGTGCTCGACGAAACCGCCATGCGCGACGTCGCCGGCCGCTACATCGAGACCCTCGCGATCAAGACGCCGTCCGACCGCCAGGAGGCGCGGCTGTTGTCGGGCGGCAACCAGCAGAAGGTCGTGATCGCGAAGTGGCTGTTGCGCGACTGCGACATCCTCATCTTCGACGAGCCGACGCGCGGCATCGACGTCGGCGCCAAGAGCGAGATCTACAAGCTGCTCGGCGGGCTGGCGGCTCAGGGCAAGGCGATCATCGTCATCTCGTCCGAACTGCCCGAAATCCTGCGTCTTTCGCACCGCATCGCGGTGATGTGCGAGGGCCGCATCACGGGCTTCCTGCCGGCCGGCGCCTCGCAGGAGGACATCATGCGGCTCGCGACCCGACGCAACGCCGACGCAGACGACTTCAGGAGGGCAAGTTGACCATCGCCGAAAACGCCGCCGGCGCGCTGTCCGGCATCCGCAAGTCCGGCGCGCACCACAAGCTGCTCGCCTTCGGCAGCCTGATCCTTCTGGTGGCCGTCTTTTCGATTGCCTCGCCGAACTTCCTCCAGACCAACAACGTCATCGCCATCCTGCAGGCGACGTCGGTCAACGGCGTGCTGGCGATCGCCGCGACGCTCGTCATCATCTCCGGCGGCATCGACCTGTCCGTCGGCACGCTGATGACCTTCTGCGCCGTGATCGCGGGCGTCCTGCTGACGTTCCTCGGGCTGCCGATGGTCGCTGGCATCCCCGGCGCGCTGCTTGCCGGTCTCGCTTCCGGTGCGTTGACGGGAGTCCTGATCACCAGGCTGCGCATCCCGCCCTTCATCGCCACGCTCGGCATGATGCTGATCTACAAGGGCCTTTCGCTGGCCATCTGCAGCGCCAAGCCGATCTACTTCAACGATACTCCCGGCTTCACCGACATCTCGACCGGTTCGCTGATCGGCGCGATCATCCCGGCCCTGCCGATCCCCAACGGCGTTCTGATCCTCTTTCTCGTCGCCTTCGGCGCCGCCTTCGTCCTGCAGCGGACCGCGCTCGGCCGCTACACCTTCGCGCTCGGCTCCAACGAGGAAGCGCTGCGCCTGTCCGGCGTCGGCATCGACCGCTGGAAGATCGCCGTCTACGCGCTTGCCGGCGGCATCTGCGCGATCGCCGGCATCCTGCTCGCCTCGCGCATCAACTCGGCCCAGCCCGCGATCGGCCAGGGATACGAACTCGACGCCATTGCCGCGGTTGTGATCGGCGGCACCTCGCTCTCGGGCGGTCGCGGGACGATGCTCGGCACGATGATCGGCGCCTTGATCATCAGCGTGGTCGCCAACGGCCTGCGCATCCTGTCGGTCCCCCAGGAATGGCAGATCGTGGTCACCGGCTCGATCATCATCCTTGCCGTCTACACCGACAATCTCAGGCGCCGCGGCGCATGAGGACAGACCGCGCGGCGGCCTGTCGCCGCGCCAAGATCAAGAAGGGCGAACAGCCCCGAAAACCCGTGAAAATCAACTGGAGGATTACATGTTCAATAGACGCAGCTTGCTAGGCCTCATGGCAGCGACGATGCTCGCTGGAACGACGACGATCGCGACCGCAGAGGACAAGCCTTACATCGCCCTGATCTCGAAGGGCTTCCAGCACCAGTTCTGGCAGGCTGTGAAGCTCGGCGCCGAAAAGGCGGGCGCAGAGTTCAACGTCGACGTCACCTACGAAGGTCCCGACGGCGAAGGCGCCGTCGACCGCCAGCTCGACATGATCTCGGCAGCGATCTCGAAGAAGCCGGCGGCCATCGCCATCGCGGCGATCGACAGCCAGGCGACCGTACCCCTGCTCAAGCAGGCGCAGGCCGCCGGCATCACCGTGATCGCCTTCGATTCGGGTGTTGCCAGCGACATCCCGATCACCAACGCCTCCACCGACAACCTCGCCTCGGCGGCGCTCGCCGCAGATAAGCTCGCCGGGATGATCGGCGACGAGGGCAAGGTCGCCGTCGTCTCCTTCGACCAGACCAGCCAGACCGGCATCGAGCGGCGCGACGGTTTCGTCACCCAGATGGGCAGCGCCCACCCGAAGGTCGAGATCGTCGCCATCGAATACGGCGGCGGCGACCACCTGAAGTCGGCGGAGATCACCAAGACGCTGCTCCAGGCCTACCCCGACCTCAAGGGCATCTTCGGCACCAACGAGGGCTCCGCCATCGGCGTGGCGATCGGCAAGAAGGAAGTCGGCAGCAACATCGTCGTCGTCGGCTACGATTCCGGCAAGGCGCAGACCGACGCGATCCGCGACGGCACGATCGCCGGCGCCATCACCCAGAACCCGGTCGGCATCGGCTACGAGGCGGTCAAGGCCGGCGTCATGGCGCTCAAGGGCGAGAAGGTCCCCCCGCACATCGATACGGGCTTCTACTGGTACGACAAATCCAACATCGACGATCCGACGATCAAGGCAGTGCTCTACGATTGATCTGCCGCCCGCCCGGCGCGGTCGATCGGCCGCGCCGGCGCCATTTTCGAGGAACCGCAAAAGGTCGGGGCCTATGAAACTTCTACGCTACGGACAGCGCGGCGCGGAGCGCCCGGGACTGCTCGACGCGGCCGGCAGGGTCCGCGACCTCTCCGCCCATGTGTGGGACATCGGCGGCGACACGCTGACTCCCGATGGTCTCGACCGGCTGCGGGCGCTCGATCCTTCGTCTCTGCCCCTGGTCGAAGGCCGGCCGCAGGACGGACTGCGCCTCGGCGCCTGCGTCGGCTCCGTGGGCAAGTTCATCTGCATCGGGCTGAACTACGCCGACCATGCGGCCGAGACCAACGCGCCGATCCCGCAGGAACCGATCGTCTTCGCGAAATGGACCAGCGCCATCGTCGGCCCCGACGACGACGTCGAGATCCCGCGGGGTTCTGTGAAGACTGACTGGGAAGTCGAACTCGGCGTCGTCATCGGGAAACCCGGCCGCTATATCGACGAGGCGGATGCGATGGATCACGTCGCCGGATACTGCGTCATAAACGACGTCTCCGAACGCGAATTCCAGCTCGAGCGTGGCGGCCAGTGGGACAAGGGCAAGGGCAACGACACCTTCGGCCCGCTCGGGCCGTGGCTGGTCACCGCCGACGAGGTGGCGGACCCGCAGGACGTCCGCCTGTGGCTTGAGGTCGACGGACGCCGCTACCAGGACGGCTCGACCCGGACCATGATCTTCACCGTACGCCAGATCGTCGCCTATCTCAGCCGCTTCATGAGCCTGCAGTCGGGCGATGTCATCTCCACCGGCACGCCACCCGGCGTCGGCCTGGGGCAGAAACCGCCTGTCTTCCTTAGCCCCGGACAGGTCATGTCGCTCGGCATCGAGGGGCTCGGCAATCAGCGCCAGCGCGTCGTCGACGCCGCCTGAAACAGTTGAGGGAACCGTATCGTGACACGCATTGTCGACATGCAGGTCCTCGACCTGCGCTTTCCGACCTCGCTTCACCGCGACGGGTCGGACGCCATGAATCCGGATCCCGACTATTCGGCCGCCTACGTCGTCCTGAAGACCGACGGGCCGCACCAGGGCCACGGGCTGACCTTCACCATCGGTCGCGGCAACGATGTCTGCTGCGCCGCCATCGGCGCGATGCGCCATCTCGTGGTCGGACTGGACATGGACTGGGTCGCCGCGGACATGGGCCGGTTCTGGCGGCACGTCACCTCGGACAGCCAGTTGCGCTGGATCGGCCCCGACAAGGGCGCGATCCATCTCGCCACGGGAGCGGTCGTCAATGCGGTGTGGGACCTGTGGGCCAAGATCGCCGGCAAGCCCGTCTGGCGGCTGGTCGCGGACATGAGCCCGGAAGAGGTCGTCCGCTGCATCGACTTCCGCTACATCACCGACTGCATCACCCCGTCCGAGGCGCTGGCCCTGCTGCGGGCGCGCGAACCGGGCAAGGCCGAACGGATCGCCACCCTCGAGCGCGGCGGCTACCAGTGCTACACCACCTCCGCGGGCTGGCTCGGCTATGACGACGACAAGCTGAGAAGACTGTGCCGCGAGGCGGTCGACGCCGGGTTCGGCTTCATCAAGATGAAGGTCGGACGCGATCGCGCCGACGACATCCGTCGCCTCACGATCGCCCGCGACGAGGTCGGTCCCGACATCAACCTCATGATCGACGCCAACCAGGTCTGGGAAGTCGACCAGGCGATCGGCTGGGTGCGCGAGCTTGCCTTCGCGAGACCCTGGTTCATCGAAGAGCCGACCAGCCCGGACGATATCGAAGGCCACCGCAAGATCCGCGAGGGCGTGGCGCCGGTGAAGGTCGCGACCGGCGAGATGTGCCAGAACCGCATCGTCTTCAAGCAGTTGATCATGCGCGGCGCGATCGACATCGTCCAGATCGACGCCTGCCGGCTGGGCGGCGTCAACGAGGTGATGGCCGTGCTTCTCATGGCTGCGAAGTACGGCCTTCCCGTCTGCCCCCATGCGGGCGGCGTCGGACTGTGCGAATATGTCCAGCATCTCGCCATGATCGACTATGTCTCGATCGCCGGAACCAAGGAGGGACGCGTCGTGGAGTATGTCGACCACCTGCACGAGCACTTCCTCGACCCCTGCGTCGTGAAGGACGCTGCCTACATGCCGCCGCAGCGCCCGGGCTTTTCGATCGAGATGCGGGCGGAGACGTTGCGCGACTACCAGTTCCACCCTGCCCGCCTCGCGGAGACGGCATGAAGGCCTCGGATATCGTCCCCCTGCGCGCCGCGCGACCCGTGCCGCTGACGAGGATGGGGTTCGGCGGCGCGCCCCTCGGCAACCTCTACCGGAAGGTGCCGGACGCCGACGCGCGGGCCGCGGTCCGCGCCGCCTGGGATGCCGGGATCCGCTACTTCGACACCGCTCCGCAATACGGCCTCGGCCGCTCCGAGGAGCGTATCGGCGCGGCGCTCGACGGCTTCGACCGGTCGGCATTCACCCTGTCGACCAAGATCGGCCGGCTGCTTGTCGACTGCGCGCCGCACGAGGTCACGCCGGAGGCTTTCGTCGACGTGCCGCAGAAACGCATCGTCTTCGACTATTCCTATGACGGCGTCATGCGCAGCCACGAAGCGAGCCTCGGCCGGCTCGGCCTCGACGCCGTCGACATCCTGCTCGTCCACGACGTCGACGCCGTCTCGCAGGGCAGCCGGGAGGCGTCCGATGCCCGCGTGCGCGAGCTGTTCGACCGCGGTGGTTATCGCGCGCTCGTCGAACTGCGCGACGCCGGCGTCGTCAAGGCGATCGGCGCCGGCGTGAACGAGTGGGAGGTCTGCGAGAGGCTCCTCGGCCTCGGCGATTTCGACTGCTTCCTGCTCGCCGGCCGCTATACCCTGCTCGAACAGCAGGCGCTGGAGAGTTTCCTGCCGCTCTGCGTGGAGCGCGACGTCGCGATTATCCTCGGCGGTCCCTACAATTCCGGCATCCTCGCCACGGGTGCCGTCGAAGGCGCACGCTACAACTACGCGCCTGCCCCGCCGGTGATCCTGGACCGCGTCCGCCGCATCGAGGCCGTCTGTGCCGACCATGGCGTCCGCCTCGTCGAGGCGGCACTGCAGTTCGTCGTCGGCCACCCCGCGGTCCGCACCGTGATCCCGGGGGCGGCCAATGCGTCGGAGGTCGGGGCGAACGTCGCGATCTTCTCGCAACGTTTGCCGGATGCGTTATGGTCCGACCTCAAGGCCACCGGCCTGCTCAGACCGGACGCGCCCACACCGGGAGGAACCTGATGCTGCGCGGAATAGACCCGATCCTTTCGCCCGATCTCCTGCGGATCCTCGCCGCGATGGGCCACGGCGACGAGATCGTCATCGCCGATGCCAATTTTCCGGGCGAGTCCAGCGCCCGCCGTCTCGTGCGGCTGGACGGCATCGACGCGGTGAGGGTGGCCCGCGCCGTACTCGGCATCATGCCTCTCGATTCCTTCGCCGAGGACCGCGCCGCCAGCATGGCGGTGGTCGGCGATCCGGCGCAGGTTCCGCCTGTGGTGGCGCTGTTCCAGAAGGCCGTGGACGAAGTTGCGGACCACCCTGCCCGCATCGTCCCGGTCGAGCGCTTTGCCTTCTACGACCGCTCGCGCGCCGCCTACGCCATCGTCCAGACCGGCGAGACCCGGCTCTACGGCAACCTGATCCTGAAGAAGGGCGTGATCTTCCCGCCGGCCGAGGGAGAATGAAGCGCGTCGATGCCCACCAGCATTTCTGGCTCCTGTCGCGCGGCGACTACGGCTGGCTGACCCCTGACCTGGGCGCGATCCATCGCGACTTCCTTCCGTCCGACATCGAGCCGCTGCTTGCGCGCCACGCAATCGCGGCGACCGTTCTCGTGCAGGCCGCGCCGACGGAAGCCGAGACGCTCTACATGCTGTCGCTAGCCGACCGGCACCCCTTCGTCGAGGGCGTCGTCGGCTGGACCGACTTCGCCGCGGAGGACGCGCCGGCGACCATCGCCCGCCTCGCCCGCCATCCGAAGCTCAAGGGCCTGCGCCCGATGATCCAGGACATCGCCGACGTCGACTGGATGCTGCGGCCCGAACTTGAACCGGCCTTCCGGGCGCTCGTTGCCAACGAGCTCGTCTTCGACGCACTGGTGCTGCGGCGTCATCTCGACAACCTGCTCCGGCTCGCGCAGCGCCACCCCGGCCTGCGCATCGTCGTCGATCACTGTGCCAAGCCGGCCATCGCCTCTGGAGATTTCACCGGCTGGGCCGAAGACATCGGCCGTATCGCCGCCGAAACAGGCGCCGCCTGCAAGCTGTCGGGACTGGTCACCGAGGCCGGCGCCGGCTGGTCCGTGGAGCGGTTGCGTCCCTATGTCGACCACGTGCTGACTGCGTTCGGTCCGGCACGGATCCTTTGGGGAAGCGACTGGCCGGTGTGCATGCTCGCCGCGAGCTACGACGACTGGGTCGCGGCGACCGACCGGTTGCTCGAAGGCTGTTCCGGCGACGAACGCCAGGCGATCCTCGGCGGCAACGCCTCGCGCATATACCGGCTTTAGCCCGCGTCGCGGTGGATCGGCCCGCGTTCGCGGACCGGATCGAGCAGCGACCAGTCGCCCTGTTCGACCTCGTATCCTTTCGGGAAGGGCGGCCGCGCCTCGACACCCAGCGATCTGAGAACCCGATCGTCGCGATAATAGGCCCGCGAGACGACGGCTTCCACGACGGCGAAGAAGCCGGCATCCTCGGCGCGCAGGCGGTCGAGAAACGCCGTCCGGGCCGCGGGTTCGAGGTCGGCGAGGCGTCCGCCGGCGTCCGCGTCGACGCGGGACAGCGTCCGCGACAGGGCCTCGCGGTCGCGGCCGATCGTCGTCATCATGTCGGCGAAGATGGCCGCATCGTCGGCGCCGGGCACGCCGTGGGCCGCGCTTACGGGGATCATGTGGCCGGCGAGCAGCCGCAGGCACTCGGCCTCCGCCGGGGACAGCGGGGACGTCGTCGCCGCTCCGCCCGGCCCTGCCGTCTCAGTCGAAGAGGTCATGGAGCCGGGCCTTGATCTGGTCGGCGACGTAGAGCGCGATCGCCTGGATGGTCGAGGTCGGGTTGACGCCGCCGGACGTGACGAAGACGCTGCCGTCGACGATGAACAGGTTCCTGACGTCGTGGGCGCGGCCCCATTCGTTGACGACCGATCGCTTCGGGTCGGCGCCCATCCGCGCCGTACCCATCAGGTGCCAACCGGCATAGGGCAGCGGCGCGCGCGTGACGATGTCGCGGGCGCCCGCCGCCTTGAGGATGTCGACGCCGCGGGCCAGCGAATGGTCGAGCATCTTCAGCGTGTTCTCGCCGAGCCGGTAGGTGATCTTCGGCGCCGGGATGCCGTTGCGGTCCTTCAGTTGCGGGTCGAGGGTGACGCGGTTGATTTCCTCCGGCAGGTCCTCGCAGATCGACACCAGGCCCGCCTGGCGGTCGAACAGCCTCCGGTACGCGTCATGGTGCCCCTCGCCCCACGGCACGACGCCGTCGGCCATGCCGTTGACGGCGGTGACGACCGGCCCGTAGCCGCGCGTGAACTGGTAGCAGTAGCCGCGCAGGAAGCCGCGCGCCGGATCGGTCTCGTAGAACTCCATGCTCCACATGAAGACGCGCGAACCGCGGAAGCCGTCGAGCGGTTCGTCGAAGCGGCCGCGGGCCAGCGCATAGGGGTGGAACATCAGGTTGCGGCCGACCTGGCCGCTCGAATTGGCGAGGCCGTCGGGGAAGCGTTCCGACGCCGAGTTGAGCAGGATGCGCGGCGTGCCGATGCCGTTGCAGGCCATGACGACGATCTCGGCCGGCTGGAACACCTCCTCGCCATTGGCGTCGAAATACCAGGCGCCGGTCGCCATGCGGTCGTCGCTGGTCTCGATGCGGCTGACCCGGCAGCGCGTGCGCAGTTCGACCCGGTTGCGCAGCGCCTCCTGCCAGTAGGTGATGTCGGTGCTCGCCTTGGCCCCTTGCGCGCAGCCGTGGCCGCAATGGCCGAGATTGATGCACGGCGCCCGTCCCTCGTATTGGCGCGAGGTGATGGCGCTGTCGGACGGCCACCAGTGCCAGCCGAGCGCGTTCATGGCGCGGCCCATAACCTCCCCGGTCCGGCCGAGCGGCAGCGGCGGCACCACCGATTCCTTCGGCGGATAGGCAGGGTCGCCGGCGAGGCTCGCCACGCCCATCATGCGGTCGTTGAGCGCATAGAAGGGTTCGAGCGTGCGGTAGTCGATCGGCCAGTCGTCGGCGACGCCGTCGAGCGAGCGCACGCGGAAGTCCGACGGGTGCATGCGCGGGAAATGCCCGGCATAAAGCACGGTGCCGCCGCCCACCCCGTTGAAGTTGGCGATCTTGATCGGCGAGGCGTCGTCGTTGACCGGATAGTCGGCGGCCAGCCCGCGCCGGTTCGGGCTGATCGCGTAGTCCTCGAACTGGCGTGTCTCGAAGTCGCGCCCGGTGCTCGGATAGCGCGCTGAATCCGGCCAGTCCCCCTGCTCCAGGCAGAGGATGCGCATCCTCGTGTCGGCGAGGCTCCAGGCCACCGCAGCGCCGGAAGCTCCGGCGCCGATGATCAGCACGTCGACGGGATCGTTTGTCTTCGCTCGGTCCACGGCGGTTCGTCGCTTGGCCGCGCCTCAGATGGCGAGCTTCGGCATCTGCGTGCGGTTGATCATGCCGGTCCTCTCCAGCGGCGGATACTTCGCCAGCGCCGCCTCCACCGGTTCCGTGCCCCAGCCCGGCCGGTCCGGCAGGACCAGGTAGCCGTCCTTGTATTCGGGGGCATGGCTGAAAACTTCCGCGTCCCAGGAAATGCGGTCGATGTCGGTCTCCATGATGCGCATGTTCGGCACGACCGCGCTGAAATGCGCGTTCATCATGGTGCACAGATGGCCGTAGAAGTTGTGCGGCGCGATGTTGACCTCGTAGGCCTCGGCCGCCGCGGCGATCTTCAGCGACTGCCAGACCCCGTTCCACGGCGTGTCGATGATGGCGACGTCGACGGACTGGTTCTGGAAGTAGGGCAGGAACTGCTGCAGGCCGATCAGCGTCTCGCAGGACGAGATCGGATGCGGGCTGTTGGCGCGGATAAAGGCGAGAGCCTGCGGATCGAGCGTGTCGATCTCGACCCAGAACAGATCGAGGTCGCGGGTCTCGCGCAGAATTTCCAGGAAGCCTTCCGTGCGCCCGTTGAAGTTGAGATCGAGCAGGATGTCGATGTCCGGGCCTGCGGATTCGCGCATCGCCTCGAGATGCCGGCGCAGGTTCTTCCGCGTCTTGCGCTCGACGTTGCGCGACGGGTCGTGGGGCCGGCCGAAGCCCGGCGACCACGCCTCTATGCGGTCGTTCTCGTCGTACTGGAAGATGTTGGTCTTCAGCGCCGTGTAGCCGTCGTCGCGGACGTCGCGGGCGATCTGGCGCACGCCGTCGAGATCGACGATGCCCGGCGAGAAGTGTTCGGTGCGCATCCGGTAGGCGACGCAATGCGACCAGTAGACCCGGATCTTGTCGCGGACCTTGCCGCCGAGCAGCACGTGGCAGGGCACGTCGAGGGTCTTGGCCTTGGCGTCGAGGAGCGCGTTCTCGATGGCGCCCAGCGCCTGGCCGATGACGCCGCCGAAGGCCGGCCGCGTCATGTTGCGCAGGTCCTCGCGGATGTGCTCGTGCAGCATCGCGCTCTGGCCGATGATCCGGTGGCTGATCTGGTTGATCACCGAGGAGACGCCGGGCGAGCCGAAGTTCTCGTCGTACTCGCTCCAGCCGACGATGCCGTCCTCGGTCGTGATCTTCAGGAAGTGGTAGTTGCGGAACGAATTGCTGCACGACAGCGTCTTCACTTCGCCTACGATTGCTTTCTTCTTCATGCTCTTTCCCCGGCTATCTTGCAGGTCCGTTCTCGTCTGCCCTCCCCGCCGATGGCGGCGTGGGCGGCTCGTTGCGTTCTTGCGGCTTGCACCGCCACCGTGGTGCGCCCCGCCTCATCCCCAGCCGGAGATCGACTTGACGTCCAGGAACTCCTCGATGCCCCAGCGGCCGCCCTCGCGGGCGCGGCCCGAGGCCTTGACGCCGCCGAAGGGCGAACCGGCGCCGCGCGGCTGGCCGTTCATCTCGACCATGCCGGAGCGCAGGCGCCGCGCCATGCGGTTGCGGCGTTCGCCGTCCTGGCTCTGCACGTAGTTGGTCAGGCCGTAGGGCGTGTCGTTGGCGATCGCGACGGCCTCTTCCTCGCCGTCGAAGGGGATGATCGACAGGACCGGGCCGAAGATCTCCTCGCGGGCGATGGTCATGTCGTTGGCGACGTCGGCGAAGACGGTCGGCTGGACGAAGAAGCCGCGGTTGAAGCCGGCCGGCCGGCCGGGGCCGCCGGCGACCAGCCGCGCACCTTCGGCGATGCCGGCCTCGATCAGGCCCTGGATGCGCTCGTACTGCCGCGCCGAGACGACCGGGCCGATATGCGCTCCCGGCTGGTCGGACGGGCCGACGGCGATGGAGCGCGCCACCCGCGCCGCGGTTTCCACTGAGCGCGCGTAGATCGGGCGCTCGACCAGCATGCGCGACGGCGCGTTGCAGTTCTGCCCGCTGTTGACGAAGCACTGGCGCACGCCGCGCTCGACGGCCATGTCATCGGCGTCGGCGAAGACGACGTTGGCACCCTTGCCGCCCAGTTCGAGCGCCACCCGCTTCAAACTGTCGGCGGCGGCCCTGGTGATGGCGATGCCGGCGCGGGTCGAGCCGGTGAAGCTGACCATGTCGACGCCCGGGTGCGTCGACAGGCGATGCCCGGCCTCGGCGCCGTCGCCGATGACCAGGTTGAAGACGCCGGGCGGCACGCCGGCGGCGTCGACGATCTCGGCGAAGACGATCGCCGACAGCGGCGCGATCTCGGACGGTTTCAGCACCACCGTGCAGCCGGCGAGGAGTGCCGCCGCCACCTTCAGTGCGATCTGGCTGATCGGCCAGTTCCACGGCGTGATCAGCGCCGCCACCCCGACCGGCTCGAGCGCGATGCGGTCGTTGGGCGCGTGCGGTCCCAGCGGCCTGACGAAGTCGAAGCCGTTCATGGCGGCGAGGAAATTGGCCATGTGGCGCGGCCCGGCGCCGGCCTGGGCCTGGCGCGCCAGGTCGATGGGCGCGCCCATCTCCCGGCTGATCGCCCGCGCCATGTCTTCGGTCCGTTCGAGATGGACGGCGCGCATGCGCTCGACGAAGGCGATTCGCGTCGCCGGATCGGTCGTCGACCAGGCCGGAAAAGCCTCTCTGGCCGCGGCGACGGCGCGGTCGACGTCCGCCGCCCCGGCCAGCGTCGCGGCGCCGAACGGGTCCTCGGTCGAGGCGTCGACGAGCACCTGCCGGGCGCTGCCGCTCACGGGAACCCAGGAGCCGCCGATGTAGGACCGGCCGAGTTCCATCGTCATTGTCCCTCCTGTCTGCGTATTCGGGCTCGTCATCGTTGCGGCCTCGGGCCTCTCCGTCGTCCGCCCGCTCACAGGGCGACGTCGCGCCGACGGCCGCTCTCGCCGTCGAAGACGTGCAGGTCCGCGGGCCGCGCGGCGAGGTGGATCGTGTCGCCGGGCCGGGCATGGGTGCGGCCCCTGACGAGGACACGGACGACGTGCCCGCCGATGCGCGCCGTGATCTGCGTCTCAGAGCCGGTCGGCTCGATGACCGACACGACCGCTGGCCAGCCCTCGCCGGCGAGATGGATATGCTCGGGACGGATGCCCAGCGTGACGCGCCCCTCGCCAGGGACCGACACGGGGAGCGGCAGGGCATGGTCGTCGTCGAGCAGCAAGGTTCCGGCGCCCGCCACCGTGCCCTGGAAGAAGTTCATCGGCGGCGAGCCGATGAAGGCGGCGACGAACAGGCTCTGCGGCCGGTCGTAGAGATCGAGCGGCGGCCCCATCTGCTCGACCACGCCGCCATTCATGACGACGACGCGGTCGGCGAGCGTCATCGCCTCGATCTGGTCGTGGGTGACGTAGACGGTGGTCACGCCGAGGCGCTGGTGGAGTTCCTTCAGTTCCGAGCGCATCTGCACGCGCAGCTTGGCGTCGAGGTTGGACAGCGGCTCGTCGAAGAGGAAGACGGTCGGATTGCGCACGATGGCGCGGCCCATGGCGACGCGCTGGCGCTGGCCGCCGGAGAGTTGGCGCGGCTTGCGCTCGAGTAGCTGCTCGAGGCCCAGGATGCGCGCCGCGTCCATGACGCGCGCATTGATCTCGGCGCGCGGCAGCCTGCGCTGGCGCAGCGCGAAACCCATGTTGTCGCGCACGTTCATGTGCGGATAGAGCGCATAGTTCTGGAACACCATGGCGATGTCGCGATCCTTGGGCGCGACGTGGTTGACGACGCGTTCGCCGATGGCGATCTCGCCGCCGCTGATCTCCTCGAGACCGGCGATCATGCGCAGCAGCGTCGACTTCCCGCAGCCCGACGGCCCGACCAGCGCAACGAACTCGCCGTCGGAGATTTCGACCGAGACCCCATGGATCACTTCGAGCTGTCCGTAGGACTTGCGGACGTCCCTGATCTCGACTGTGCTCATCGCCTGCCGTCACTCCCTCGGTCGCATTCTTGCCGGCCTGACGCCGGTCTCTCCTTCCGGCCGCAGTGGATGCGGCCGGCTTCGTGC
>CAYJMY010000064.1:0-21955 GCA_964371125.1 uncultured Mesorhizobium sp.
CGCCCTGACAGTCTGATCGCGGCCCTCAAACTGGCGCATGCCATGACCGCCGGGCGGCCTGAATGAGCGCCGACGGGCTGCCACCGCTGCGCGAGATCATCCAGCGCCACGGCCTGGCGGCGAAGAAGGCGCTCGGCCAGAACTTCCTGCTCGACCTCAACCTGACCGGCAAGATCGCCCGCGCCGCAGGTACTCTCGATGACACGACCGTCATCGAGGTCGGACCGGGTCCGGGTGGTCTTACCCGGGCCCTGCTCATGCACGGCGCGGCAAAAGTCGTGGCGATCGAGCGAGACGAACGCTGCCTTGAAGCGCTTACCGAGATCGCCGCGCGGTATCCCGGGCGACTCGAGGTGATTTCGGGCGATGCACTGAAGACCGATTTCGCCGCACTGGCGGCTGGCGGCGCGGTCAAGATCGTCGCCAACCTGCCCTACAACATCGGCACCGAACTACTCGTCCGCTGGCTGACGACGAAGGACTGGCCGCCCTACTGGTCGTCCATGACGCTGATGTTTCAGCGTGAGGTGGCCGAGCGGATCGTCGCAGCTCCCGGAAGTCCGTCCTATGGCCGACTGGGCGTCCTCGCCGGTTGGCGCGCAGAAGCTCGCATCGCCTTCGACGTACCGCCGCAGGCGTTCACGCCGCCACCCAAGGTGACGTCGTCCGTCGTCCATCTGGTGCCTCGCGCCACGCCCCTGCCAGCGGACTTGAAGGCCCTGGAGCGCGTCACCGAAGCCGCCTTCGGCCAGCGCCGCAAGATGCTGCGCCAGAGCCTGAAACCGCTCGGCGGCGAGGCGCTTCTAGACCGCGCCGGCATCGACGGCACGCGCCGGGCGGAGACTCTGACGGTCGAGGAGTTCGCGCGGCTGGCCCGCGCGATCTGAACCGCCTACTCGACCTTCTCGTCGAGCAGGCCCGAGACGAATTCGAACAGGCCCGGATTGCGGTCGCGGCGCAGCCGCTCGGCGGCGACGATCGCCCTGACCTCGGCGAAGGCGCGGTCCAGATCGCGATTGATGACGACATAGTCGTATTCGCGCCAGTGCTCGATCTCGTTGCGCGCATTGGCAAGGCGCGTGGCGATGGTAGCGGCCGAATCCTCGGCGCGGCGCTGCAGCCTCGACTTCAGTTCCGACATAGAGGGCGGGAGGATGAAGACGGATACGATGTCGCCGCGGATCTTCTCGCGCAGCTGCTGCGCGCCCTGCCAGTCGATGTCGAACAGCATGTCGCGGCCTTCGGCCATCGCCTGTTCGGCGGGCGTGCGTGGCGTCGCGTAAAAATTGCCGTGCACCTCGGCCGATTCGAGCAACTGATCGCTGTCGCGTAAAACCTCGAATTCGCGGCGAGTGCGGAAGTGGTAGTGGACGCCTTCGATCTCGCTCGGCCGGCGCGGTCGCGTGGTGACGCTGACCGACAGTTCGAAACCGGAATCGCTCTCGAGGAGGTTGCGGGCGATCGTCGACTTGCCCGCGCCTGACGGCGACGACAGGACCAGCATGAGGCCGCGCCGCCTAATGGCCAGCGGTGCGCGAGTTTCGGTCATGCCCTACTCCAGATTCTGCACCTGCTCGCGGAACTGGTCGACTACGGCCTTCAGTTCGAGGCCGATGCCGGTCATCGAGGCGGCGTTCGATTTCGAGCACAACGTATTCGATTCGCGGTTGAATTCCTGCGATAGAAAATCGAGCTTGCGGCCGACCGGGCCGCCGGCGGCGATGAGACTGCGAGCGGCGGCGACGTGCGTCTTCAGCCGGTCGATTTCCTCGCGTATGTCGGCCTTGGTCGCCAGAAAGGCGGCCTCCTGATGAAGCCGCGCCTCGTCGAGACCGGAGGCGGCATCCATCAGCAAGCGAACCTGCTCGGCGATCTTCTGGCGTATCACCGCGGGCTCGCGCGAGGCGTCGGACTCCGCGGCGAGCGTCAGCCCGGCGATCCGGTCGAGATGGCCGAGAAGGACGGCCGACAGCGCCTCGCCCTCGCGGTGACGCGCCTCCTCCAGCCCGGCCAGCGCGTCGTCGAGAGCCGCCAGAATGGCGGCATCGAGGGGCGCGCGTTCCTCCTCGGTCTCGATCGTCTCGGGCGTCTCCAGCACCCCGCGAAGCGCGAGGAGACCGTCCGCCGAGGCGCGCGCGGCGCCGAACTGCTCCTCGAGCCGCCTGGCGAGCCCCGCAATGTCCTTCAGGAAGGCCTCGTTGATTACCGGCTGTGCCTGCACCCCGGTGCGCGCAACGGCGAGGACGGCCTGAATATTGCCCCGGGAGAACCGCTTCTGCACGGCTTGACGGGCCGCCGGCTCGAGCCGCTCGAAGCCCGGCGGCAGCCGCAGGCGCGTCTCGATCGACTTGCCGTTGACGGATTTCACCTCCCAGGCGATGGCCGCGCCGTCGTGAGCGGCGACCGCGCGCGCGAAACCCGTCATGCTCTGCAAAGCCATACCCGCCCCTTCCGCGACGCCGTCGCCTACTGCGCGGTTCCGGCCGCCGCGCCGCCGCCCGCCTCGGCGGCTTTAGCCGCCTCTTCGGCCCGCTTCTTCTCGACTTCGCGCCAGCGCGCAACGTTCTGGTTGTGCTCCTCGAGCGTCGAGGCGAAGGCGTGGCCCCCGGTCCCGTCGGCGACGAAGTAGAGTTCGTCGGTTTCCGACGGACTAGCCACCGCCTCGAGCGCCGCCCGTCCCGGATTGGCGATCGGCGTCGGCGGCAGTCCGTCGATAATGTAGGTGTTGTAAGGCGTCGGCTTGTCGATGTCGGACTGGTAGATCGGACGGTCGGCTGGCTTTCCCTTACCACCAAACAGCCCGTAGACAATCGTCGGATCCGACTGGAGCCGCATCCCCTTCTTGAGCCGGTTCATGAAGACCGCGGCGACGCGCGAGCGTTCGTCGCCCTTGCCCGTTTCCTTCTCCACGATCGAGGCGAGCGTGACGAATTCGTTGACGTCGGAGATCGGCAGGTCGGCCCGCCGCCGCTCCCACACGTCCTCGATGATCTTCTTCTGCTGCGCCAGCATGCGATCGATGATTTGCTGCCGCTTAGTCCCGCGCGTGAAGCGCTGCGTGTCAGTCGCCAGAGAGCCTTCGGCCGGCAGTTCGGTTGGCATGTCGCCTTCCAATGCCTCGTGTTCGGCGATTCGCTGGAATGCCTGTTCGACCGTGAGCCCCTCGGGAATGGTCAGCGAATAGAGGACCGATTTGCCGCTCTTCAGCAATTCCATGATCTCGTGCATGGAAGCCTGCGGTTTGATCTCGTATTCGCCTGCCTTGAGCTTGCCTTCGTTGCCGTATGCCCGCAGGCCGATCTGGAAGATGCGCGCATCGCTGATCAGGCCACGGCGCTGCAGCAGTTGTGCGATTTCCTGGACGCCGGTGTTGGGCTTGATGAGGACCGTGCTGACGGTCTGCGTCGGTCCGGGGCCCTCGAACACGGTCTTTCCGTACCAGACCATCGCGCCGCCGGCCAGAACGAGGAGCACGACGGCCGACATCATGAAGTTCAGGAAGACGACAAACTGGTTGCGCGACTGCCGGGACCGGCGCGGCGGCGGTACGCCTTGCTCGGGACGCAGCGCCTCCGAAGCTGACTTCGGGACGATCAGACTGGGCGTAGTCGCGCGACGGCCGAAATCTCCAGGAGTCGGTGGTGTATCGGTCATCGCGCCTCGGCCCTGTCAGTCGTTTCCTTGTCGGGCGCCGAGACTAGACCCGAATATGGCGAAATTCGCAGCAGCGGCCGCATCTGTCCACGGCCGCCACGGCTTAGCCGGCGTAGCGGCGGAAGACCAGCGACGCGTTGGTGCCGCCAAAACCGAAGGAATTGGACAGCGCGACGTCGATCCGACGCTGGCGCGGCATGTTCGGCACGAGATCGATGGGCGTGTCGCGTTCCGGGTTTTCCAGGTTGATCGTCGCCGGCGCGACGTTGTCACGGATGGCGAGGATCGAGAAGATCGCCTCGGCCGCGCCCGCGGCGCCCAGCAGGTGGCCGATCGACGACTTGGTCGACGACATGGAGATACCTGAGGCGGCATTGCCCGCGAGTCGCTCGACCGCGCCGAGTTCTATCGTGTCGGCCATGGTCGAAGTGCCGTGGGCGTTGATGTAGTCGACATCCGCAGGCGTCAAGCCGGCCCGCTTCAGGGCGGCGCGCATGCAGCGGAAGGCACCGTCGCCATCCTCGGCCGGCGCCGTGATGTGATAGGCGTCGCCGCTGAGACCATAGCCGATGATCTCAGCGTAGATCTTCGCGCCCCTCGCCTGGGCGTGTTCGAGCGCCTCGAGCACGACCACGCCGGCGCCTTCGCCCATGACGAAGCCGTCGCGGTCCCGGTCATACGGGCGCGACGCCTTCTCAGGGGTGTCGTTGCGATCGGTGGACAGCGCACGGCAGGCGGCGAAGCCGGCGACCGACAGGCGGTCGATCGGCGATTCCGTGCCGCCGGCGAGCATCACGTCGGCATCGCCGAACATGATCAGGCGGGCCGCGTCGCCGATGGCATGGGCGCCCGTCGAGCAAGCGGTAACCACCGCATGATTCGGACCCTTCAATCCGTGACGGATCGAAACCTGGCCGGAGACGAGGTTGATGATGTTGCCCGGGATGAAGAACGGACTGATGCGGCGCGGACCGCGCTGCTCGAGGATCAGGGCATTCTCGGCGATGCCGCTGATGCCGCCGATACCCGAACCGATCATGACGCCGGTCGCGCAGCGCTCTTCCTCTGTCTGCGGCTTCCAGCCGGAATCGGCAAGCGCTTCGTCTGCAGCCGCGATCCCGTACAGGATGAAGTTGCCGATTTTGCGCAGTTCCTTCGGTTCCAGCACTGATTCAGGGTTGAACGTGCCGTTGGAGCCGTCGCCGCGCGGAATGATGTGGGCGATCTTGGCGGGAAGGTCTCCCACTTCGAATTCGGTGATGCGCCGGCAAGCGCTACGCCCCGTAAGGAGTTCCCGCCATCCGTGCTCAACGCCGACGCCGAACGGGGAGAGAAGACCCAAGCCGGTCACGACGACACGTCTCATGGTCGAATCCTCCCCGACAGTTCCGGCATTTCAGCAGGATCAGGCAGAAGCCTTGTCGATGTACTTCACGGCGTCGCCGACCGTCAGGATCGTCTCGGCCGCATCGTCCGGGATCTCGACCCCGAACTCTTCCTCGAAGGCCATCACGAGCTCCACCGTGTCGAGGCTGTCTGCGCCAAGGTCGTCGATGAAGCTGGCGCCCTCCGTGACCTTGTCGGCGTCGACGCCAAGATGCTCGACAACGATCTTCTTGACCCGTTCTGCGGTATCGCTCATGTGGGCGTCCTCGTCTTCTGGAATTGTCTGCCTTCGTTAGCGGCCCGATTGCCGCTAATCAAGCTGAAAAGATGAACCGGAGCGGCCGGACCAGAGTTGGGCTCTACCGCCGTTTCGGGGCGGCATTACACGAATTCGCAAGCCTGTCCAAGGCGAAAAAACCTCTTTCCTCCGCGGTGCCGCGCCGCAACCGGCAACGGTCGCGAAGAGCATCAGATCATCGCCATGCCGCCGTTGACGTGAAGCGTCTGGCCGGTGACGTAGGAGGCTTCGGCGGACGCAAGGTAGATCACGGCCGAAGCGATCTCGTCGCCCTTGCCCATGCGCCGCATGGGGATCGCGCCCATGATCGCTTCCTTCTGCTTGTCGTTCAGCTTGTCGGTCATGGCCGATTCGATGAAGCCGGGAGCGACGCAGTTGACGGTCACGTTTCGGCTCGCGATTTCCTGGGCGAGCGATTTGGAGAAGCCGATCATCCCGGCCTTGGAGGCGCAGTAGTTCGCCTGCCCGGGATTGCCGGTGACGCCGACGACGGAGGTGATGTTGATGATGCGGCCGAAGCGGCGGCGCATCATCGGATGGGTAAGCTCCCGGGTCAGCCTGAAAGCCGCCGTCAGGTTGACCTCCAGGACCGCGTCCCAGTCGTCGTCGGACATGCGTACGAAAAGCCCGTCACGGGTGATGCCGGCGTTGTTGACCAGGATATCGACGCCTTCCAGCTCGGCTTCCGCCTTCTGGCCCAGGGCCTTGACCTCGGCGCGGTCGGAGAGGTTCGCCGGGAAGATCTTGACCCTGTCGCCGAGTTCGCCGGCAAGCGCCTGGAGCCTGTCGACGCGGGTTCCATGCAGTCCCACGGTCGCGCCTTGCCCATGGAGCGCCCGGGCAACCGCCTCACCGATGCCACCGGACGCGCCGGTGACGAGCGCCTTGCGGCCGTTGAGATCGAACATGCTCATTTCTCCCAAGTCGAGTGAAGCTCTGCTGCCCTCAAATAGTCGCTGCGGCGTTCCACTGCGAGAGGCGGGCGCGATCGGGCGGCGTTGAAGTCGTCAGCCGAGCGCAGCGAAGGCGGCCTCGACGTCGGCTGCCGTGCCGACATTGGCGGTTGCTACGTCCCTGTTGATGCGGCGCGCGAGCCCGGAGAGCACCTTGCCGGCGCCGATCTCGTAGAGCGTCGTCACCCCGTTCGCGGCGAACCATTCCACGGTCTCGCGCCAGCGGACGCGGCCAGTAACCTGCTCGACCAACCGTGCTGCGATCTCGTCCGGATCGGTCAGCGGCTTGACCACCACATTGGCAATGACGGGGACGACAGGCGGCTTCTTTGCCACCTTCGCCAGGGCCTCGCGCATGGCTCCGGCGGCAGGCGCCATCAGAGACGAATGGAACGGGGCCGAGACTGTGAGCATGATCGCCCGCTTTGCGCCCTTGTCCGTGCACAGGCGCGCGGCGTGCTCCACCGCGGCCTTGGCGCCGGAAATGACCAGCTGGCCGCCGCCATTGTCATTGGCGATCTGGCAGGGGCCCGTAGCCGCGACCTCCGCGCACGCCGCTTCGACGCCCACCTGATCCAGACCGAGAACGGCGGCCATGGCGCCTTCGCCGACCGGAACGGCGGCCTGCATGGCGTTGCCGCGGATCCGCAGGAGTCGAGCCGTGTCGGCGACAGAGAACGTGCCCGCGGCGGCGAGCGCCGAATACTCGCCGAGCGAATGGCCAGCGACGAACGCCACCTTGTCCGCAAGGCTGAAACCGCGCGCCTCGAGCGCGCGCAACGCCGCGACGGAGACCGCCATCAGCGCCGGCTGGGCGTTCGACGTCAGCGTCAGCGTTTCTTCAGGCCCTTCCCACATGATCGCCGACAGCTTCTGGCCAAGGGCGTCGTCGACCTCGGCAAAGACGGCGCGGGCTTCGGAGAAGGCGTCGGCGAGGTCCTTGCCCATGCCTACGGCCTGGCTGCCTTGCCCCGGAAAGGTGAATGCGATCGACATCGAGCGTTCTCCCGATGAGTTGTCCGTGCGCAGCCTGTGACGCGACGCGGGCCGCGGTGTCAAGGGAGAGTGCGGTGCGGAAGGCCGGCGAAAACGGCGTGACCCGGGTCAGGAGGCCTTGCGCCAGCGGCGTGCCGAGACGAAGGTCGACAGTGCACCCGCCGTCATCGGCCGGGCGAAGGCATATCCCTGAAGGCCGTGGCAGCCGAGCTGGCGCAGCACGCGCGCATGCTCCATCGTTTCGACGCCCTCGGCGATCACCTCGATGCCGAGCGACTTGCCGATCTCGATGATCGATTCCACCAGATGCCGCTGGGCGGGCGAACCGGTGATCGGCATGACGAGTTGCCGGTCGATCTTCAGTCGGCGCGGCTTCAGCTTGATGAGGCTGACGATCGAGGCGTAGCCTGTGCCGAAATCGTCGATCTCGATGTCGATGCCGAGTTCCTTGATCTGCTCGACGTTCCAGCTGATGTGCTCGTCGTTGTCGTCGAGGAAGATCGACTCGACAAGCTCGAAGGATACCGTTCCCGGCTTGAAGTCGAGGCGGCTCAGCCCACCGATCAGTTCCTCGTCGTTGAGGCGCCGCGCCGACACGTTGACCGAAACCTTTGGGATGGGAACGCCCTGTTCTGCCCAGCCGTTGAAGTCGAGAAGTGCCTGTTCGAGGATCATGCGGTCGATGGTGGAGACGACATTGAGCTCCTCGGCCACCTTGAGGAAGGCATCCGGACCGAGCACCCCCTCGGTCGGATGGTTCCATCGCGCAAGCGCCTCGACGCCGGTGACCTCCAGCGTCTCGGCATCGAACTGCGGCTGATAATAGGCGACGAACTGACCTTGCTCCAAACCGTTGAGGATCTCGTCGGCCACGCGTTTCGTGTGGACGATCTCGGCCTGCAGGGCGTCGTTGAAGAACTGGAAGCGGTTGCGGCCGCGGCTCTTCGCCCGGTAGAGGGCGATGTCGGCGTTGACGAGCAGGCGCCGCGGATCGCAGCCGCGTTCCGGTTCGGTGGCGATACCGACGCTGACGCCGAAGCGGCATTCGTGGCCTTCGTAGCGGACCGGCTCGCGCATCTCTCGAATGATCCGCTCGGCGAGGCCGGCGAGGTAGCCAGCGTCGTCGTCGGGGTCGTCGTTGTCCATCCAGCAGAGCACGACGAATTCGTCGCCGCCGACCCGGGCGATGAAATCCGTCGAACGCACGTTGACCCTCAGGATCTTCGAGGCGTGGACGAGCATGGCGTCGCCCGCCGCGTGGCCGAGCGTGTCGTTGATCTGCTTGAAGCGGTCGAGGTCGATATGCAACAGCGCCGTACGCCTGGTCTCGTCCTCGCGCAGCGCGGCGCGCAATTCGAGCTTCTGGTCAAGGTAGCGGCGGTTCGGTAAGCCGGTCAGCGAATCGTGCAGCGCCGTGTGCTCGATGCGCGCCTTGGCGACCAGAAGTTCGGCATTGCGCGCTTCGGTGAGGTTCTTCACGCGGCGCAGGTCGTCGTTCAGCGCCACGTCGGTCGACACGTCCCAATTGACGCCGACGATTTTCGAGGTTCCGTCGACGTCCTCGTAGACAGCGCCGATAGCCCGGATGTGGCGGACGCTGCCGTCCGGCAGCTTCAGCCTGTAGTCGGAGTTGTACTGCCCCGTCCTCTCCACCGCCTGGCGGAAGTCCTCCTGCGCCCGCTCGAGGTCGTCCGGGTGCAGCGCGTTGTGCCAGTCGGTATACGAGCGTTGGCGATTGTCGGCAGGCAGGCCGTAGAGTTCGTTCATACGCTCGTCCCAGACGAGGACGTCGTTGGTGATGTTGTAGTCCCAGACGCCAACCCTGGACGTTTCCAGCGCCAGCCCGAGCCGGCGCGACAGGCGCTGCAGATCGACCTCGCGCTTGCGAAGCTCGCCGATATGCCGCTGGCGTTCCTCGATCAGCCGCCCGGTCAGGAAGATGGGAACGAAGATGATCGCCCCGCCCGCCAGGATCAGCGCGCGCAGGATCCAGCGGTCGGCCGAAGGAACGTCCCAGCCGTTCTTCGGCACCGCCGAGATGGTCCAGGTCCCGGACGGAAGGTGGACTTCGGCGGTCACGGGATCGTTGGCGACGGTCGCCGGCTCCCCGAAAAACGGAGGCTCACCGGCGTCGCGGCGGCCGTCCGCGCCGGAGATCGCGACGTTGATCTTCATTTCCTCGTCGCGGAGGCCGCTATCGGCATACAGCCTCTCGAGATCGATGACGGCGGAAACGACGCCCCAGAACGTGCGGTCGTTGTGCGGTGTGGAGATGAACACAGGGAACCGCCCGATGAAACCCTTGCCGCCCTGCACGAGGTCGACCGGACCGGCGAGGACGAGTTCGCCGGTATCGCGCGCCCTGAACACGGTGTCGCGCTGTCTCTCGTTTTGCCGGTAGTCGAGCCCGATCGCCTTCTCGTTGCCGGCGAGAGGGTACATCAGGCGGACGACAAGATCGGGCGCGGCGGCGATGTTGCGGATCTGCGAGCGCTCGCCCACAAGGTTCTCGGCCAGGGTGCCGAAACGTAGCTGCGTCATGTTGGGCTCGGTGGAGATGGTCGCCACGAGCCCGCGCACGAGTTGGATATTGCCGTTGATGTTGCCCTCGAGCCGGGTGCGGATCAGGCTGACCTGCGACAGGACTTCCGAGCGCAGTCGCTCCCTGCTGATCTCGCGATTCTGGTAGTCGGCGAACAGGCCGCCGCAAAGGGCCACGACAAGCGCGATCGCGGCCGGGATATTCGTCGGCCGGAACAAGGCGCCTAGTAATCGATGCGGCGATCTACCAAGGAAGGTCAAATGTCTGCAACCCGAGTTGCCCGTTCTGCCAGGCGATGACGAACTGTAGGACGCACTGCTTAAATTAGCATTGAAGCAGTGGGCGGGATGGTCTCGGTTTCAGCTTTGCCCATCGCAAAGTTGCTGATGTCGAGATCGTGCGGCGCCGTCAGGGCTTGCGCACCAACCCGATGCCCTGTATGAGCCGCCGCAATCTGCCGGTCCCAGCTGGGGGCTGAACGGAGGGCCGTGCGTTTTTCCGACAAGGAAGGCCGCGTGTGAGAAGGCAAAAGCCCTTCCGCCTCCCGTGTCTCCGCTCTCGACCGTCTCGTCGTGCTCCTTTCTTCTCCCGAGGCAGCCAAACTGCCGAAGGATCTAGAGAAGTTGCAGAGGCTTTAGCCGCCGGGAACCGGGAGAGAAACGAAGAAAGGCAAGACAATGGCTCTTTACGAACATGTGTTCCTTGCCCGGCAGGACCTTTCGCAGCAGCAGGTCGACGCGCTTGTGGAGCACTACAAGGGCGTGATCGAAGCGAACGGCGGCAGCGTCGGCCGGGTCGAGAACTGGGGACTGAAGTCCCTCACCTACCGGGTCAAGAAGAACCGGAAGGCTTACTACACGCTTATGGACATCAACGCCCCGGCGGCGGCCGTCAAGGAAGTCGAGCGGCAGGAGGGCCTGTCGGAAGACATCCTGCGCTTCCTCACCATCAAGGTCGAGGCGCATGAGGAAGGTCCGTCGGCGATGATGCAGAAGCGCGACCGCGATGACCGCGGCGACCGTCCGTTCGGCGACCGCGACCGCGGCCCGCGCAGCTTCGGCGACCGCGACCGCGGCGACCGCGGCCCGCGCAGCTTCGGCGACCGCGATGGCGGCGACCGTGGACCGCGGCGTCCGCGCGAAGGCGGCTTTGAAGGAGGACAGGCATAATGGTCGACATCAATCAGATCCCGACCCGGCGTCCGTTCCACCGCCGCCGCAAGACCTGCCCGTTCTCCGGTGCCAACGCACCGAAGATCGACTACAAGGACGTGCGCCTTCTCCAGCGCTACATTTCCGAGCGCGGCAAGATCGTGCCGTCGCGCATCACCGCGGTCAGCCAGAAGAAGCAGCGCGAACTCGCCCAGGCGATCAAGCGCGCGCGCTTCCTCGGCCTGCTGCCCTACGTGGTGAAGTAAGAAGACAGAGCGGGGCGGGCGCCAGCGCCCGGCCTGGCCTTCCGCATCGGGGCGGACGGTCGCGTGACATACCCGAGTTGGGCGACAGCCGGCCGCGCCGGTTTCGCCCTAACTGCCTCCGACGGGCAGGACAGCGACATCGGCCCCACGGCCCTTCCTGCTTCCTTCCCGTCGACCCGATTGCGGCGCTTGCGCCAGACACGTGAAAGGAACGGAACAATGGAAGTCATTCTTCTCGAACGCATTTCCCGCCTCGGCCAGATGGGCGACACCGTCAAGGTGAAGGACGGTTTCGCCCGCAACTTCCTGCTGCCGCAAGGCAAGGCGTTGCGCGCCAATGAGTCGAACAAGAAGAAGTTCGAAGGCCAGCGCTCGCAGCTCGAGGCCCGCAACCTCGAGCGCAAGTCCGAGGCCCAGACGATCGCCGACCGCCTCGACGGCAGGTCCTTCATCGTCGTCCGCTCGGCGGGCGAGACGGGCCAGCTCTACGGATCGGTTTCCACGCGCGACATCGCCGACATCCTGACGGCTGAGGGCTTCTCGGTTTCGCGCAACCAGGTCGAGCTCAATCATCCGATCAAGGCGATCGGGCTCACCAACGTCGCGATCGCGCTGCATCCTGAGGTCGAGGTTACGGTGACGCTGAACATTGCCCGTACCTCCGACGAAGCCGAACGCCAGTCCAAGGGCGAGATGCTGACCAGCGCCGAGGCAATCTACGGCGAGGACATCAACGAGAATGCCCGTCCGGACAGCTTCTTCGATCCTAACGCCGAGGGCGAAGAAGCCTGATCGATCCGCAGCATTTGCTGCTTTCGGGGCCCGGACGGCAACGTCCGGGCCTTTTTCGTGCCGAATGGCCGGCATTCTGCCTGTCGCAATCCACGAACCGAATTTTTAGGCCACCGATCTCTTTTCAAGCCGCGGCTTTTCATCGCACAATAGGTTCCATCTGACGGCAGCGCGCAGTTCAATTGGGTATGCGTCCATGAACGTGTTGTTGAGGCGGATCATCGAGAGGCTGATCCGGACCGGAAACCTCAGGGTCACCGGTCCGAGCGGGACCACCTTCGCCTTCGGCGACGGCAGCGGATCGCCGGTCCATCTTCACATCAAAACGCGTCACGCCGAACGCGCCATTGCGCTCGATCCGGCACTCGGGCTGCCCGAGAGCTTCATGGAGCAGGAACTCGACTTCCTTGAAGGCGATGTCCTCGGCTTCCTCGAGATCGCCTATCAGAACATGGGACCGCATGGCGTCGACGCGGCCTGGGCCCGTGCGTTCGAGAGCCTCAGGGTCGCCTTCCGCAGGTTTCAGCAGATCAACACGGCCACCCGCGCCCGGCGCAATGTCGAGCATCACTACGACCTGAAGGGCGAACTCTACCGTCTCTTCCTCGACCGCGACATGCAGTACTCCTGCGCCTATTTCGAACGGCCGGACATGACGCTCGAGGAGGCGCAACTCGCCAAGAAACGCCACATCGCCGCCAAGCTGCGCATGGCGCCCGGCCTAAACGTGCTCGACATCGGCTCCGGCTGGGGCGGACTAGGTCTCTTCCTCGCCGAGCGCTTCGACGCGGAAGTGCTCGGCGTGACATTGTCAACCGAACAGCACGGCGTGGCGACCGAGCGCGCCCGGGTGGCCGGGCTCGACCAGCGCGTCCATTTCGAGATCAGGGATTACCGCAGCCTCTCGGAGCGTTTCGACCGGATCGTCTCGGTCGGCATGTTCGAGCATGTCGGCGTCAACCACTACCGCACCTTCTTCGACAAGTGCGCGATGCTGCTCAAGCCCGACGGCGTCATGCTGCTGCACTCGATCGGCCGCGCCGGGCGGCCCTCGGGGACCGCCGCCTTCATCCGCAAGCACATCTTCCCCGGCGGCTACATCCCGGCTCTTTCCGAGGTGCTGCCGCACATCGAGAAGGCGGGCCTCTTGGTCACCGACGTGGAGATCCTCAGGCTCCACTACGCCGAGACGCTGAAGGCCTGGCGCGAGCGCTTTCTTGCCAATCGCGACAAGGCGAAAGCGCTCTACGACGAGCGCTTCTGCCGGATGTGGGAGTTCTACCTGTCAGGCTCGGAAGCCTCGTTCCGCTGGCAGGACCTGATGGTATTCCAGATTCAAGTCACCAAGAAGAACGACGTTGTACCGCTGACCCGCGACTATATCGCCAAGGCGGAGAGATCGCTGGCGATGCATGAGATGAGTCACAGCGGCACGCCGCCCGTCGCGAGCCCCGGCGAACCTGCTCCGGCCAAGGCGCCGACCAGGACGACCCGGCGCCGGAGGGTCTCGGGCAAGGAGTAGCCGGCCCGCGCTCGCGGCTTTCGCGATGGATCAGCCGTGGGGAGCCTGCGGACGTGCCAAGCCGGCTCGGACCGGCTATGAGGCATGCATGAGCATTCCTCTCTTCATTGCGGCGGCCATCGCCGAGATCGCCGGCTGCTTCGCCTTTTTCGCCTGGTGGCGGGGCGGAGCCTCGATGCTCTGGCTGGTGCCCGGCTTTTTATCCCTCGCCGCCTTCGCCCGGCTGCTGGCGCTGGCGCCCGTCGACGCCGCGGGCCGCGCTTACGCCGCCTATGGCGGCATCTACATCGCGGCGGCGCTGGTCTGGCTGTGGGCGGTCGAGGGCACCCGCCCCGATCGCTACGACATCCTCGGCGCGGCCACCTGCATGATCGGTGCGGCGGTGATCCTTTTTTCTCCTCGGGGAGCCTGAGACGTTCGTGGAACTCCCCGTGTCGCTGCGCTTCGCCGTCGACCGCCATCTCGAGAATACCGCGCTCGCCGATCTGCAGCGCGCGGCGGCGAAGCTGTCGGCCCGCTACCGCGCCGAGCTTCGCGACGGCCGGATGCATCTCGACCATGCGCTGGCGGTCAAGGCCTACCTGGCCGCGCGGCTGCCGGCTACCTACGCCGCCGTACGCGCCGCCTTCGCCATGGTCGCCGATGCCCGCCCCGACTTCGCCCCGGCGAGCCTACTCGATCTCGGCGCCGGCCCCGGCACCGTTCTCTGGGCAGCGGCCGACTGCTGGCCGGGGATTGGCGAAGCGCTGCTCGTCGAGGCAAGTGCGGCGGCCCGCGCAGCCGGCGCGGAACTCGCACGCGGCCTCGCGGCGCCAGCCGTCCGCTGGCTCGACGCCGACGTCAGCCGGAGCGGCGGCGCCTTCCCCGCCGCTGACCTCGTAACTCTCTCCTATGTGCTCGACGAGCTCGATCCCTCAGCGGTTGGGCCGCTGGTCGAGCGCCTGTGGTCGCTGGCGCGGGAGATGCTGGTCGTTGTCGAGCCGGGTACCCCTGCCGGCTGGGCGCGCATCGTCGCCGTCCGCGAGCGCCTGATCGCGCTCGGCGCGCATGTCGCCGCTCCCTGCCCGCACGACCGGCCCTGCCCGCTTTCCCCACCCGACTGGTGCCATTTTTCGCGCCGCGTGGCGCGCTCGCGCCTGCACCGGCTGACGAAGGCCGGCGACGTGCCGTGGGAGGACGAGAAGTTCATCTTCATCGCCGCCTCGCGGCACGCCGCGCAGCCGGTCGCCGGGCGCGTCATCGCCCCGCCGAAGCAGGCGAAGGGCATGGCGACGCTGAAGCTGTGCGCCGCGGGCGGCAGGGCGGAAGCGCGGACCGTGACACGCCGCGAAGGCGAAGCCTACCGCATCGCGCGCCGGCTCGAATGGGGCGATTCCGTTCCAGCCGCGCCGGTGCGCGGCGAGTGACGTGACGCACGATTCACGGCTTCGTCGTCGTTTTCATTTTCCCGTTTTGTTCCATTTCTGCTAGAAGACGACTTCGATTCGAGTCAACCGGATTCCGGCACTTTCCCAACAGGCCTGTGGACCGCTGTGAATCGTGGGCACGGTGGCCGGATTCCTCCCCGCGCCCAGGCGCGTCCTGATAGGCCGAAGCGGGGTCGAGAAACGGGGACATGATGGCAGAGGCAGCACGCAAGTTCGGCGTGGCGGAGACACCGCTCTATCGCGAGGCACCGAACAACATCGAGGCCGAACAGGCGCTGCTCGGCGCGATCCTGGTCAACAACGACGCCTTCTACCGCGTGTCCGACTTCCTCAAGGCCGGCCATTTCTACGAGCCGCTGCACCGCAAGGTCTTCGAGGTCTCGGCGGAACTGATCCGCATGGGCAAGATGGCCAATCCGGTGACCATCAAGACCTTCCTGCCGTCCGACGACAGGGTCGGCGACATGACGGTGCCGCAGTATCTCGCCCGCCTCGCCGCCGAGGCCGTCACCGTCATCAACGCCGCCGATTATGGCCGCGCCATCTACGACCTCGCGACACGCCGTGCGCTGATCACCGTCGGCGAGGACATGGTCAACATCGCCTACGATGCCCCGGTCGACATGTCGCCGTCGGAGCAGATCGAGGATGCCGAGCGGCGGCTGTTCGAGCTGGCCGAGACCGGCCGCTACGACGGCGGCTTCGAGAGTTTCTCCGACGCAGTGAAGACCGCGGTCGACATGGCCAACGCGGCCTACATGCGGGACGGCCACCTGTCCGGCATCGCCACGGGCCTGCGCGACCTAGACAAGCGCATGGGCGGCCTGCAGCCGTCGGACCTGATCGTGCTCGCCGGTCGTCCCGGCATGGGCAAGACCTCGCTCGTCACCAACATCGCCTTCAACATCGCCCACGCCTACGAGCCCGCGCAGCAGGCCGACGGTTCGTTCAAGGCGGCGAACGGCGGCGTCGTCGGCTTCTTCTCGCTGGAAATGTCGTCGGAGCAGCTCGCCACCCGCATCATCTCCGAGCAGACCGAGATCGGCTCCTCGAAGATCCGCCGCGGCGAGATCACCGAATACGATTTCGAGAAGCTGGTGGCCTGCTCGCAGACCATGCAGCGCATCCCGCTGTTCATCGACCAGACCGGCGGCATCTCGATCGCCCAGCTCGCCGCCCGCGCCCGCCGCCTGAAACGCCAGCGCGGCCTCGACGTCATCGTCATCGATTACATCCAGCTGATGCAGGGCACCTCGGCGCGCGCCGCGCAGAACCGCGTCCAGGAAATCACCGAGATCACCACCGGCCTGAAGGCGCTGGCCAAGGAACTCGGCGTGCCGATCATCGCGCTGTCGCAGCTGTCGCGCCAGGTGGAAAGCCGCGACGACAAGCGCCCGCAACTCTCGGACCTGCGCGAATCGGGCTCGATCGAGCAGGACGCCGACGTCGTGCTGTTCGTCTATCGCGAGGAGTACTACCTGAAGAACAAGGAGCCGAAGCCCGGCACCGACGAGTATCTGAAGTGGGAGGGCGAGATGAACGACGCCCGCGGCAAGGCCGAGGTGATCATCGCCAAGCAGCGCCACGGCCCGACGGGCACGGTCGGCCTCGGCTTCCAGGGCGAGTTCACGCGGTTCTTCGACCTTGCCGAGGACGCGCACCTGCCGGAGCGGTTCGAGTGAGACCACTGCGCGCCCTTCCCTCCCCCTTGAGGGGAGGGCGGCCGTGCAGGGCCCGGCCGGGTGGGGTCGTTCGCCATGGGACACGGCATCGTCTCATCGACGATTGCCTCTCGGCAGTTCGGGCAACCCCACCCGTCCAATCGCCTGCGGCGATTGTCCACCCTCCCCTCGAGGGGGAAGGAGACCATGGCTAAGCCCCGCATCCAGTTCATCTGCCAGTCCTGCGGCGCGGTGCACACGCGCTGGGCGGGAAAGTGCGATTCCTGCGGCGAGTGGAACACGCTCGTCGAGGAAGGCACGGCGGGCGGCATCGGCTCGGGGCCGGCGTCGATGCGCTCGGCGCGCAAGGGCCGCGCCGTAGTGCTGACCACGCTGTCGGGCGACATCGAGGACGCGCCGCGCATCGCGTCGGGCATCGGCGAACTCGACCGGGCGACCGGCGGCGGCTTCGTGCGCGGCTCGGCGATCCTGATCGGCGGCGATCCCGGCATCGGTAAGTCGACGCTGCTCACCCAGGCGGCCGCCGCGCTCGCCTCGCGCGGGCATCGCATCGTCTACGTCTCGGGCGAGGAGGCGGTTGCGCAGATCCGCCTGCGCGCGCAACGGCTGGGCGTCGCCGCCTCGGCGGTCGAGCTCGCCGCCGAGACCAATGTCGAGGACATCCTCGCGACGATCGCCGACGGCAAGCGGCCCGACCTCGTCATCCTCGATTCGATCCAGACCCTGTGGACGGACCTGGCCGATTCCGCACCCGGCACCGTAACGCAGGTGCGGGCGTCGGCCCAGGCGATGATTCGCTACGCCAAGTCCACAGGCGCCGCCATCGTGCTGGTCGGTCATGTCACCAAAGAGGGCCAGATCGCGGGACCGCGCGTCGTCGAACACATGGTTGACGCGGTGCTCTACTTCGAGGGCGACCGCGGTCATCACTACCGCATCCTGCGCACGGTGAAGAACCGCTTCGGCCCGACCGACGAGATCGGCGTCTTCGAGATGTCCGACAAGGGCCTGCGCGAAGTCTCCAACCCTTCCGAACTGTTCCTCGGCGAGCGCCATGCGGCGTCGCCCGGGGCGGCCGTCTTCGCCGGCATGGAGGGCACGCGCCCGCTGCTGGTCGAGATCCAGGCGCTCGTCGCGCCCTCGCCGCTCGGCACGCCGCGGCGCGCCGTGGTGGGCTGGGATTCGGCCAGGCTGTCGATGGTGCTGGCCGTGCTCGAAGCCCATTGCGGCGTGCGATTCGCCAGCCACGACGTCTATCTCAATGTGGCCGGCGGCTACCGTATCACCGAGCCCGCAGCCGATCTCGCTGTCGCCGCGGCGCTGGTATCGTCCCTGACCGGTCTTGCCCTGCCAGGAGATTGCGTCTATTTCGGCGAAATCAGCCTTTCGGGGGCCATCCGGCCGGTCGCGCACGCCCTGCAGCGGCTCAAGGAATCGGAAAAGCTGGGATTCGCGCAAGCGGTTCTGCCGCCGGGCACGGAAGATCTCGGCACCGGCGTCGCTGCCGGCGCCTTCCAGCCCGACACGCTAGCCGATCTGGTGGCGCGAATCGCCGGATCGCGGCCGGGGCGCGGCGAAGATTGAGCGCGGGCCGCGTACGGCCAACGGAGTGGGAGCAAAATGCCGATTACCCTGCTTGACGGAATCCTCGTCGGCTTCACCCTCGTTTCGGCGATGCTGGCGATGGTCCGCGGATTCTCCCGCGAAATCCTCTCCGTTGCGTCCTGGGTTGCGGCGGCCGCCGCCGCCTTTTTCTTCTACCCGGCCATCCTGCCCTACGTGCAGCCTTATCTCGATCACGAGCAGCTCGCCGTGGTCGCCGCGGCCGGCGTGGTCTTCGTCATCGCTCTGATCATCGTGACCGTGATCACGATGAAGATCGCCGATTTCATCATCGACAGCCGGGTCGGCGCACTCGACCGCACGCTCGGCTTCCTCTACGGCGCCGCGCGCGGCATCCTGGTCGTCGCGGTTGGCCTGCTGTTCTTCAACTGGCTGGTGGGCGCGAACCCGCCAGCATGGATCACCGAGGCGAAGTCGCGGCCCCTCCTGGAGAACATCGGCGCGCGCATTCAGGCGCTGCTGCCCGACGACCCTGAGAACTCGATCCTCAAGCGGCTTTCGCCCGGTGGCGACGATCCGGCCGCCGAAGGCGGGGCCGAGCAGGGCGGCGAGGCGGCGCCCGAGGGCGAAGCCAACGGCAACTGATCGGATATGGCGCCCGGCGCGAACGCGTCCTATATAGCGGCTATCCAGCGAAAGGCAGCGAATCCATGGCGGACGTAACCGCATCGATCAGCCATTCGGCCGAGGCCGACGACCATTTTCACGACGAATGCGGCGTGTTCGGCATCTTCGGGCGGCAGGACGCCGCGGCGATCGCCACACTCGGCCTCCACGCCCTCCAGCACCGAGGTCAAGAGGCGGCCGGTATCGTCTCCTATGACGGCACTCAGTTCCACGTCGAACGCCATGTGGGACTGATCGGCGATACCTTCACCAAGCAGTCGGTGATCGATCGCCTGAAGGGTACGCGCGCCATCGGCCATACGCGCTACGCGACCACCGGCGGTTCGGGCCTGCGCAACGTCCAGCCGCTGTTCGCCGAACTCGCCGAGGGCGGGCTGGCGATCGCCCACAACGGCAACATCACCAACGCCATGACGGTGCAGCGCGCACTGCAGAAGCAGGGGGCGATCTTTTCCTCCACGTCCGACACCGAGACGATCCTGCATCTCGTCGCGACGAGCAAGGAGCGCGACATCAACTCGCGCTTCATCGAGGCCATCCGCCAACTCGAGGGCGCGTTCTCCCTCGTCGCGCTCACCTCGAAGAAGATGATCGGCTGCCGCGATCCGCTCGGCATCCGCCCGCTGGTCCTGGGCGATCTCGACGGTTCCTGGATCCTCGCCTCGGAAACCTGCGCCCTCGACATCATCGGCGCCCGCTTCGTCCGCGATCTGAAGCCCGGCGAAATGGTGATCGTCACCGGCAAGGGCATCGAGAGCATCTTCCCGTTCGAGCCGGTCAAGTCGCGCTTCTGCATCTTCGAATACGTCTACTTCGCGCGGCCGGATTCTTCGGTCGAAGGACGCAACGTCTACGACGTGCGCAAGAAGATCGGCGCCGAACTCGCCATCGAGAGCCCCGTCGATGCCGACATCGTCGTTCCGGTGCCGGATTCCGGAACGCCGGCGGCGATCGGATTCAGCCAGGCGGCCGGCATTCCCTTCGAACTCGGCATTATCCGCAACCACTATGTCGGCCGCACCTTCATCCAGCCGGGCGATTCGATCCGCCATATGGGCGTGAAGCTGAAACACAACGCCAACCGCCGCATGATCGAGGGCAAGCGCGTGGTGCTGGTGGACGATTCGATCGTACGCGGCACGACCAGCCAGAAGATCGTGCAGATGGTGCGCGACGCGGGCGCGCGCGAGGTACACATGCGTATCGCCTCGCCGCCGACGCGCTCCTCCTGCTTCTATGGCGTCGACACGCCGGAGAAGGCGAAGCTGCTCGCATCGCGCATGTCGATTGCCGAGATGGCGGAGTTCATCCGCGTCGATTCGCTCGGCTTCCTGTCGATCGACGGCCTTTATCGCGCGGTGGGTGAAGCCGGGCGCGACAACGCGGTGCCGCAGTTCTGCGACGCCTGCTTCTCCACAGAATATCCGACCCGGCTGACCGACTTCGACGGCTCAGACAACGTCCGCACCTTGTCGCTGTTGGCAGCCGGAGGCCAGTGACGGTCCGCTACGGCGTGACGAGCTTCAGGCCGACGATGCCGGCCACAATGAGGCCGATGCAGGCAAGGCGCAGGACCTCGGCTGACTCGGCGAACAGGAAGATACCGAGAATGACCGTGCCGATCGTGCCAATGCCTGTCCATACCGCATAGGCGGTGCCCAGCGGCAGGCTTTTCAGCGCGAGGCCGAGCAGCACGAGGCTGATGACCATAGAGACGATCGTCGCCACGCTTGGCCCGAGCCTGGTGAAGCCGACGCTGTATTTCAGGCCGATCGCCCAGCCGACCTCGAACAGACCGGCCGCAAAGAGTATCAGCCAAGCCATGACCACCTCCGTCGAAGGCGATGAGGTCGTCCCCATCGAAAGCTATACGGGAAGAGCGAGGTCGTCCCCGCGGCGCCACTCATAGCCGCCAACATGCGTGCGGACAATGCCGCACCGTCGGGTTCCGTTGGCGCCGGATTCGTACTATCGGGGGCGCAATCTCGCGCCACACGGAACAAGGCCCAGAACGATGACCCCTGCCCTCGACCTTTCCGGCCGCATCGCCCTCGTCACCGGAGCCTCGCGCGGTATCGGTTATTTCCTGGCGAAGGAACTTGCGGCTGCCGGCGCCCATGTGATCGCGGTGGCGCGGACCGTCGGCGGGCTCGAGGAACTCGACGACGAGATCCGGGCCGCCGGGGGCGAAGCGACCCTGGTGCCGCTCGACCTGACCGACATGGCCGGGATCGACCGCCTCGGCGGCGCCATCCACGAGCGCTGGGGCAAGCTCGATGTCATGGTGGCGAACGCGGCGATCCTCGGCGTCATCGCGCCCATCGGCCATGTCGAGGCGAAAGTCTTCGACAAGGTGATGGCCATCAACGTCACCGCGACCTGGCGCCTGATCCGCTCCGTCGACCCGCTGCTGCGCCTTTCCGACGCCGGCCGGGCGATCGTCATGTCGTCGAGTTCGGCGCATTCGGCTCGCGCCTTCTGGGCTCCCTACGCCGCGTCGAAGGCGGCCGTCGAGGTGCTCGCCCGCTCGTGGGCCGACGAGACCCGCAACTTCGCGCTGCGCGTCAACGCCGTCGAACCCGGCGCGACACGCACGGCGATGCGGGCGCAGGCCGTGCCTGGCGAGGATCCGTCGACCCTGCCGCATCCGAGCGAAATCGCCGCGCGGATCGTCAAGCTCGCCGACCCGGCGCTGAAGAAGACGGGCATGATCTACCAGGTGCAGAAGGATCGCTGGGTGTCGCACCAGATGCCGGCCTAGGGCGCCTGGCAAGGCTCCCGGGGCCTGCGCCAACGCATTCCTGCGGGGTGGGGTTGGCGCGGCCGTCGCTTTGGACGGAAGTAGGCCCCGGGCTGCCGCTTTCGCGGCTGCCTCTCAGGAGCCGTCCGATGTCCGCCGTCGCCTCGTCCCGGGAACGCGTCTTCGCCGGCATCCTCCTGACCAGCCTGGCGTACTTCCTCTTCACCGTGCACGATGCGGCGGTGAAGCTGCTGGTCGCGGCGATACCGGTCTGGCAGGTGCTGTTCTTCCGCAGC
>CAYJMY010000065.1:0-21892 GCA_964371125.1 uncultured Mesorhizobium sp.
GCCTTCGGGCGCCGCGGCCTTACAGAACCCGGCTTACAGGCCAGCTGGCGCTTGCCTTTTTCGAATCCGGCCCGCGGCGGCGTCTCGCCGTCGCGCCGCGGTCGCCCGATCGGCTGCGACCATTCTGGCGCCCGCACGGTGATAGAAATCAATGCGCGGCGTGGATCCGAAGACATGATGACAATGAATTGTCGCATGACGGGAGGAAGCCATGTCGATCCGATCCGCATCGTGCCGGACAGAGGCCCGGTGTATTGCAGTCCATGCACGCGTAATTCTCGCGTTTGTTGCCGCGCTTCTGTGCGTGGTTTCGGGCGCCGTCGCCGCTGCGGATTTCACCAAGCCCTTCGCCGGCGTGAAACCGGTCCGCGGCACCTTGCCGGTCCTGGTAGTGCTCCTGCGCGCCAACGATCCCGCCGATGCGCCGACCCGCACCGCCACCGACATTCGCAACTTCTTCTTCGGTCCGCGCAAGAGTGTCAGCACCTACTTCGACGAGGTTTCCTACGGGCAATTCAACATCAAGGAAGCGATGGTGACGGACTGGCTCGTGGCGCGCGACGACACAAACACAACCGGCGTCGACGAATCGAGCTATGCGTGGGTGCATGCCGGAGCCGACGAGGCGACACTGCGCAGGAAGGGTGCATGGCTGATCCGTCAGATCGAGGATATGACCCCCTTCCGCTTCAAGCCGTACGACAGGAACAATGATGGCAAGGTGACAATCGACGAACTGGCGGTGATCTGGATCTACGCCGGCGAAAGCGGCCGGGGCCGCGAGACCGATCCGGCCGTGGTCAAGGTCCCCAGCCTTTCCAAAGGCGTGCAGATGGGGCTTCTCGCGCGGACAGGTGACCAATCGCCGTGGATCACGAGTGCCCACGAGATGGGCCACCAGATCCTCAAGCTCTTCGATCTTTACGTCGACGACAAGGGCTATCCCGGTGTCGGGGCCGGTTCGCTCATGTGCGACGACCAATCCCCGGGAACCCATCTCGATCCGTGGGCGAAGATGAAGCTCGGCTGGCTGAAGCCGACAGTGGTGACGGAGGATGGCTGGTACGACCTCGCCGACGTCGAGAGCGTTCCGCAAGCGCTGATCCTCCACGATCCGGCACGTGGCGCGCAGGACTACTTCATCGTCGAGAACCGCTGGCCGGGACAATCTCACGAGGACTTCCTCGAGACGAAGGGCATCGCGGTCTGGCGGATCTCCGAGCGTGACGGGTCCGGAAGCTGGGCGCGGAAGTCGATCGACCTCGTCTGGGCGGGCGGCCTGCCGCCGTCGCACACGATCCAGCCCGGCAACTGCCCGAGGATGGCGGATGCCTTCTTCGACGGCGGCGTGCCGGCCACCGCCTACGCACCGACCTGGAACTCGACACCGGGGAAACTCGTTTGGCGTGACGGTACGCCGAGCACGATCTCCATCTGGCACATCCCGCCGGCGTCGCGGCTGGCGCGCGTCTATGTCGACATCCCGCCGCGGCAGGCTCCGGCTCTGGCTTCGCAGGAGGTCGTCATCGTCGGATCGAGCGCCGATCTCGACCGCCACGCCTCACCCTACAATTTCCTGCTGCCTGCCGGTAACCGACTGCCGGACGTAGTCGGCATCGGCATCGCCTCCGACAACCACGTCTACGCCTGGTACCGTAACGGGACCGTCAGTTCGGGCACGAGCGCCGATCTCGACGACTTCAGGGCGCCTTATCCCTACGCCATCCCCGGTGGCCGCACGCCGAACGACATCGTCGCGATCGATATCGCCAGCGACGATCATGTCTACGCCTGGTACCGCGACGGGACGGTGAGCGCCGGCACGACCAGAGACCTCGCCGCCTACCGGCCGCCGGACCGCTACACGCTGGCGCCCGGCCGTTCCCCCGCGGACGTCGTCGGCATCGGCATCGCCAGCGACGACCACGTCTACGTCTGGTACCGGGACGGCATGGTGAGCTCAGGCACCAGCCGCGATCTCGATGCCTACCGGCCGGCCTATCGCTACAGCCTGCCGCTCGGTTGGGCGCCCAACGACATCCAGGACGTTGCGATCGACACCAACGACCGGATCCATTCGTGGCTGCGGACCTGGGGCGGCGGCGCGCCGACCGTGGTTTCGGCCTATATCGATGGCGGCGCCGCCGTAGGAGTCGGCAAAGGCGCCCGGCTGCTGGTCAAGACGACCGACGGCTTCGGACGGCCGCTCGCTAATGTCGGCGTGACGGTCAGCGCGACCGCGGGCGCCTTGACCTCGCCGACGCGGATCGTCACGGATGAGGTAGGCCTTGCGGTGTTTTCCTGGCAGGCGCCCGCCAGCGCGCCCTCGGCCTATGACGGCCGGGCGCTGCTCGACATTCGCGCCAGCCAGCAGGGCAGAGCCGACGGGCGCGGCATGGTCGACGTGCAGATCCTTGGCGGTGCCATCCAGTGATGGGTGGCTGATGGCGGCGGTCTTCCCTCTGGGGACAAAAAGCGAAACCGGCCAAGGGACTGGGCCGGTCGCCGGATCAATCGAGTCCGACTGCTGAGGGATCGATTCAACGACTTCGCGCACCGCTGGAGGGGTGCGGCAGGTGTTGTCCCGGTCAATCCGCCAGCGCGTCGAGCGACGCTTCGATTGCCTTCCACAGGTTCTCGGCGGGTTCGCAGCCGACGGACAGGCGCACGAAGCCGGGCGCGACCGCGTCGCCCCAGCGGGCGCGGCGCTCGGCCGAGGTGTGGACGCCGCCGAACGACGTCGCCGGCTGGATCAGCGGGCAGCCGGCGATGAAGCGTTCGGCCGCGGCCTCGGATTTGAGAGTCAATCCAATGAGGAAGCCGAAGCGGCTCATCTGGGTTCGCGCCAGGTTGTGGGACGGATCGCCGGGCAGGCCGGGAAAGCGGACGGCTTCGACCGCCGCGTGCGCGGCGATGCGCGGCGCAAGCATCTCCGACGTGCTGCACATGCGGTCGAAGCGGACCTCCAGCGTCTCCAGACCGCGATGCACGAGCCACGCTTCGAACGGGCCGGGAATGCCGCCGGCGAGCTTGCGCCAGGCGCGGATCGCCGCGGCGATCTCGCCGTTGCGTGTCGCGACATGGCCGAACAGCACGTCGGAGTGGCCGTTGGGCGCCTTGGTGTCGGCTGCGACGACGATGTCGGCGCCGAGGTCGAGCGGGCGTTGGCCGTAGGGGGTCATCGTCGTGTTGTCGGCGACGACCAGCGCGCCCGCCGCGTGCGCATGCCCTGCGATCACGGCAAGATCGCAAATGTCGAGCATCGGGTTCGACGGCGTCTCGACATAGACCATGCGGTAGCCGGCGAAGCCGCCGTCGGCGAAGGACGCGGTCGGGCGCGTGTCGGCGGCGATACCGAAGGCCTTGAGGAAGCGGTCGGCGACGAGGCGGGTCGTGTAATAGCCGTCGGACGGGAGCAGCACGCGGTCTCCGGCCTTGAGCAGGCCGAAGAAGGCGGCCGAGATTGCCCCCATCCCCGACGGAAAGGCGATGGCCTCGGCGCCATCGAGGAGGCCGAGTGCCTGCTCGAGCGCCTCGATCGTCGGATTGTCCGGCCGCCCGTACTGATGGAGGACGCCGGCCGGGTCGCCGGGCAGGTGGTAGGTCGACGCCATGACTAGCGGCAGGGCGACTGGATCGCCCTTGGCGAGGCGTTCGCCACGCAGGTGGGCGAGCCGTGCGGCTCGCGAGAACTCCGCCTCGTCCATCGTCTTTCTCCATTCTTCGACCGGGTCAGTGGCCGCTGGTATTCCGCGCTTGCCGGCCGCGCAAGGCGACAGGATCGGCAAGGCGCCGGACCAGTCATGAACGAGGCCGGTAAACATTCGTTAGGGCTAATGGACGATAACCGTTTCGAAGACCCGAATGGGGTCGAAGGCGGGGCGCTAGGCCCGAAGTATAGAGTATTCCCGTTGACGCCCATACTGGCCCATGCTATCCCATAAACCCAATCAAGACTTCGTTTCCGTAGACGGTGGAGCGTGTTCCCGACCGGTCGCCGAAAGGCCCGGCAGGCGGCGCGCGAAGCGTTTTTCGGAAGGGGTTGGACGGGAGCCGAAGGGACCGTGCCGCGGCGGCGCGGACGGCGCTATGACAAGGGACGCGGCGGAGGCGGCTGTAGCAGTTGATGGACCGCTTTCTTTCGAGCGCAGTGAACAGGATCGATGCCAAGGGCCGGGTTTCGGTGCCGGCGCCGTTCCGCGCGGTCGTGCAGAAGCGAGGCTACCAGGACCTCTATGCGTTGAGGGCGCTCGACGTACCGGCGCTGGACGTGGGCGGGCTCGACCTGCTCGACCGATACGAAGCGCGGATCGCGATCGAGGACCCGTTCCTGCAGGCGGCGGACGACATGTCCTTTTTCTGCCATGGGGACGGCATGTTCCTGAAGCTGGACCAGGACGGCCGGATCACGGTCAGCGATTTCATCCGCGAGCATTCGGGGATCGCGGACGAGGTGGCCTTCGTCGGCCGCGGACAGTTCTTCCAGATCTGGGAGCCGGGGCGGCTGCGCGGCCATGCCGAAGCGGTACGCGCGCGGCTTCTCGCGCTCAGGCAGTCAGCGGCGGCCACGCGGCCGTCCGGAGAAACGGGATGATGGCGGGCCACGGCGAAGATGCCGTTGGCGGACCGGCCCGCCACATCCCGGTCCTGCTCGACGGGGTTCTCGCGGCTCTGGCTCCGGCCGCGGGCGATCTCGTCGTCGACGGCACGTTCGGCGCCGGCGGCTACACCAGGGCGATCCTCCACCGCGGCGCCTCCGTCGTCGCGATCGACCGCGATCCCGACGCCATCGAGGCGGGCCGCGCGCTCGAACGCGAGGCCGGCGGCCGGCTGAGGCTGGTGCATGCGCCGTTCTCCGAACTCGATAGCCATGTCGAGGCGGCCGACGGCGTCGTCCTCGACATCGGCGTTTCATCCATGCAGCTCGACCAGGCCGAACGCGGCTTCTCGTTCCGTGCCGACGGCCCGCTCGACATGCGCATGGCGAGGAAGGGGCCGAGCGCGGCCGACGTCGTCAACCGCTTCAAGGCCGGCGATCTCGCCCGGATATTCGGCTTCCTCGGCGAGGAGCGCCACGCCGGACGCATTGCGCGCATGATCGAGAAACGGCGGGAGAGCCGGCCGTTCACGCGGACGCTGGAGCTCGCCGACGCCATCGAGACCCATATCGGACGCAATCCCAAGGACCGGATCCATCCGGCGACGCGGGTGTTCCAGGCGCTGCGTATCTTTGTCAACGACGAACTCGGCGAACTGGCACGGGCGCTGATGGCAGCCGAACGGGTGCTGAAGCCCGGCGGCCGGCTGGTCGTCGTCACCTTCCATTCGCTCGAGGACCGCATCGTCAAACGCTTCATCGTCGACCGCTCCGCCAACGCGGCAGGATCACGCCACCTGCCCGAAGCGACGACCCGCGCGCCGACCTTCACCAGCGCCGGCAAGGCGGTGTCGCCGTCCGAACGCGAGATCGCGGCCAATCCGAGGGCCCGGTCGGCGAAACTCCGGGCCGCGATCCGCACCGACGCTCCGGCGCGCGCGGAAGACCTTTCCATCTTCGGGCTGCCGCGGCTGCCCGAGGCTAGCCACGGCGGAGAATAGTCATGTTCCGAACCAGCGACATGGTCCTCATTGCCGTGATGGTCTCCGCGGCCGCCTTCACCTACCAGACCAAGCACGAGGCGGAGAGCTGGCTCTCCGAGGTAGGCCGGCTCGAACGCGAGATCCGCTTCGAGGAGGACACGATCGACCTGCTCAAGGCCGACTGGAGCCTGCTGACACAGCCTTCGCGGCTGCAGCGCCTTACCGAGATCTACCACGGCCAGCTCGCCCTCGAGCCCGTCGGCGCCCAGCAGATCGTCGGGCTCGACGAATTGCCGGAACGGCCCCTGACCATCGAGGACCTCTCCAGCGAGCGGCTGGGCGGCATGGCGGAGGGCGCCAAGGACAACACCGTGACCGGAGGCGTAGTGCGATGAAGCTCGCCTGGAGAAGGCCGGCGAGGACGGCCAGGCCCGCGACCGCCAAGCCCGGCGCGATCGTCGTCGACGCGGCGAGGCTGTCGACCGGCGGGCGCACGCGCAACCGCGTGCTCCTGACGATGGCGCTATTCCTATCCGTCTACGGGGCGATCGGCGGGCGGCTCGTCTATCTCGGGCTGCAGGATCCGGAGGCTTCCAGCGGGCCCGTCTCGCGCGTCACCGCCTCTCGCCCCGACATCATCGACCGCAACGGCGAGGTGCTGGCGACCGACATCAAGACCGCGTCGCTGTTCGCCGAGCCGCGGCGCATCGTCGACGCCGACGAGGCGATCGAGAAGCTGTCGACGGTGCTGCCCGACATCGACGCCGAGCAGACCTACCACAAGCTGAAGAGCGGCACCGGCTTCGTCTGGCTGAAGCGGCAGCTCACCCCGCGCCAGCAGAGCGCGATCATGCAACTCGGCATTCCGGGCATCGGCTTCCGTACCGAGAAGCGCCGCTTCTATCCGGGCGGCGCGACGGCATCCCACATCCTCGGCCTGACCAACATCGACAACCAGGGCATCGCCGGCCTGGAGAAGTACATCGACGACCAGGGCCTTGCCGACCTGCAGGCGTCGGGTCTCGCCGTCGCCGAAGACCTTAAACCGGTGAAGCTGTCGATCGACATCCGCGTGCAGCACATCGTGCATGACGAACTGGCGCGGTCGATGGAAAAGTACCATGCGATCGCCGCGGGCGCCGTCATCCTCAACGTCAAGACCGGCGAGGTGATGGCCATGGCGTCATTGCCCGACTTCGACCCGAACAACCCCGTCAACGCGCTCGACAAGGATCGCCTCAACCGCATGTCGGCGGGCGTCTTCGAGATGGGCTCGACGATCAAGAGCTTCACCACGGCGATGGCGCTGGATTCGGGCAAGGTGACGATGGCGAGCACGTTCGACGCGTCGCGGCCGATCACCATCGGCCGCCAGACGATCCGCGACTTCCACGGCAAGGGCAGGGTGTTGACCGTGCCGGAGGTGTTCATCTACTCCTCCAACATCGGTTCGGCGCGCGAGGCCGACGTCGTCGGCATCGAGGGCCATCGCGAGTTCCTGAGGCGGCTCGGCCTGCTCGACCGCATGCAGACCGAACTGCCGGAGGTGGCGCGGCCGACGGAGCCGAAAGTGTGGAAGAAGGTGCACTCGATCACCATCGCCTTCGGCCACGGCATGTCGACGACGCCGCTGCAGACTGCGGTCGGCGCGGCGGCCCTGATGAACGGCGGCAGGCTTATGCCTCCGACCTTCCTGCCGCGCAGCGAGGACGAGGCGGCGGCCGTCGCCACGCAGGTGCTCAATCCGAAGACGAGCGAGGACATGCGCTACCTCTACCGCCTCAACGCGGAAAAGGGTTCGGGCAAGCGGGCGGAAGTTCCCGGCTACCGGGTCGGCGGCAAGACCGGCACGGCCGAAAAGGTCGTCAACGGCCGCTATTCCTCCGACAAGCGCTTCAACGCCTTCCTCGCTGCCTTCCCGATGGACGATCCGCAGTTTGTGGTGCTGACCATCATCGACGAACCGAAGCCGGAGAAGCCGGGGATGGGCGCGACATCCGGATTGAACGCCGCGCCGACGGTCGCCAACATCATCCGGCGCGCCGCACCGCTTCTTGGCGTCAAGCCCGAATTCGGCCATGAAGGTAAGCCGTTGCTCGTTTCCTACTGAGTGATTCTGCCGCTTTTCGGCGAAGACGCGCGTTGTCTGTGACTGGATTTCCATGGAACTGAAGGATTTTGTCGGCATCCTGCCCGCCGATGTCGCCCGCACAGGCAACGTCGCCATAAGCGGCGTTTCGTCCGATTCGCGTGAGGTGAAACCCGGCACGCTGTTCGTCGCCGTGCCCGGCACCAAGGCCGACGGCGCCGCCTATGCGGCCGAAGCCGAGCGCCGCGGCGCGGCGGCGGTCGTGGCGGCCCGCGGCGCCGTCAAGGCGGCCCTGTCGATCCCCGTGATCGAGCTCGACGATCCGCGCCGCGCCCTTGCGCTCTGCGCAGCCCGCTTCTTCCCGCGCCAGCCCGACGTGATGGTCGCCGTCACCGGCACCAGCGGCAAGACCTCGGTCGCCGCCTTCGTCCGCCAGATCTGGGAGCACGAAGGCCTCGCGGCGGCGAGCATAGGAACGACCGGCGTCGTCGCGCCCGGCCGCGACGAATACGGCTCGTTGACGACGCCCGATCCGGTCGGCCTGCACCGGCTCCTCGACGAGCTCGCCCGTTCGGGCGTCACACATGCCTCGATGGAAGCGTCGAGCCATGGCCTCGACCAGCGGCGCCTCGACGGTGTGCGCCTTTCGGCCGGGGCCTTCACCAATCTCGGCCGCGACCACATGGACTACCATCCGACGGTCGAGGAGTATTTTTCCGCGAAGCTCCGCCTGTTCGATGCGCTGCTGCCAAAGGGCGCGCCGGCGGTGATCTTCGCCGACGATCCGTGGAGCGAAGCGACTGTCGCCCACGCCAGGGCGGCGAACCTGATGGTGCTGACGGTCGGACGCCATGGCGATTTCCTGACGCTGAAGCGGGTCGAGCACGAGCGCCACCGCCAGCGCGCCGAAGTCGAAGCGGCCGGCGTCATCCACGAGATCGATCTGCCGCTCGCCGGCGACTTCCAGATCGCCAATGCGCTGGTTGCCGCCGGCCTCGCCATCTCGACCGGAACACCGGCTGGAAAAGCCTTCGCCGCGCTGGAGAAGCTGAAGGGCGCGCCCGGCCGGCTCGACCTCGTCGGCACGAAGGCCCACGGCGCGCCGGTCTATGTCGACTATGCTCACAAGCCCGATGCGCTGGAGAACGTGCTGGCTTCCGTCAGGCCCTTCACCACCGGCCGGGTCGTCGTGGTGTTCGGCTGCGGCGGCGACCGCGACCGCGGCAAGCGGCCGATCATGGGCGAGATCGCGACGCGGCTGGCCGACGTGGTCATCGTCACCGACGACAACCCGCGCTCGGAAGTGCCGGCCGAGATCCGCGCGGCGATCCTCGCCGCCGCGCCGGGAGCGATCGAGATCGGCGACCGGCGCGAGGCGATCCGCAAGGGCATCTCCCTGCTGCACGCAGGCGACACGCTGATCGTGGCGGGCAAGGGCCACGAGATAGGCCAGACGATCGGAGCCGAGACCGTGCACTTCTCCGACCACGAGGAAGTGCGGGCCGCGCTCGCCGAGGCTTCGGCATGAACGTCTTGTGGACTGCCGACGCGCTGGTCGAAGCCACCGGAGGCCGACCTCACGGCCAGCTTCCGGCCGGGGTCGGCGGCATCTCGATCGACACACGCTCGCTCCAGCCGGGCGACGCCTTCTTCGCCATCAAGGGCGAGAAGATGGACGGCCACGACTTCGCCACTGCCGCGGTCAAGGCCGGCGCCGGCGTGCTCGTGGTCGCCGAGGGCAAGCTTCCCGCGCTCGGCCGGCTGACGGCGCCGATCATCGTCGTGCCCGACGTTCTCGCCGCGCTGGAGAAGACGGGGCGGGCGGCGCGCGAACGGTCGCGGGCGAAGATCGTCGCCGTGACCGGCTCGGCCGGCAAGACCAGTACCAAGGAGGCGCTGCGCCACGCCCTTTCGGCGGTCGGCACGGTGCATGCCTCCGACAAGTCGTTCAACAACCACTGGGGCGTGCCGCTGACGCTGGCCCGGCTGCCGCAGGATTGCGACTTCGGCATCTTCGAGATCGGCATGAACCATCCCGGCGAGATCCGGCCGCTGGTGAAGATGGTGCGGCCGCACGTCGCCATCGTCACGCTGATCGCCGCGGCCCATCTCGGCCATTTCCGCAACCTCGACGAGATCGCCCAGGCCAAGGCGGAGATCTTCGAGGGGCTGGAACCGGGCGGCGCGGCGCTGCTCAATCGCGACGACCAGCGCTACAAGCTCCTCGCCAGACTGGCGAAGGCGCGAGGCATCAAGCGCGTTTTCGGCTTCGGCGAGGACGCGCGCGCCGACTTCCGCCTGCTCGACTGCGTTCTCGCTGCCGATTCCTCGACGATCCGCGCCAGGATCGGCGACGCCGAGATCGAGGCGCGCATCGGCGCGCCCGGCCGCCACGTCGTGCAGAACGCGTTGGCCGTGCTCGGCGCCGCCAGCCTCGTCGCCGCCGACGTCGGCAAGGTGGCCGAGGCGCTGGGCAGCGTCGAAGCCGAGCAGGGTCGTGGCCGCAGGCACCGGCTCAAACATCCCGGCGGCGCTTTCACGCTGATCGACGAGAGCTACAACGCCAATCCGGCCTCGATGCAGGCCGCCATGGCGCTGCTCGGCGCGACGCCGGTCGAGGCCGGCGGCCGCCGCATCGCCGTGCTCGGCGACATGCTGGAACTCGGCAACCATTCGGCCAAGCTGCATGCATCGCTCGCCGAACCGGTGAAGACGAGCGGCGCCGACCTGGTCCTGCTTGCCGGACCCGAGATGAAGGCGCTCGCCGACGTGCTGCCCGAGGGGGTTGCCGGCGAGTACCGCGGCGACGCCGAGGCGCTGAAACCGGTGCTGCTCGACGCCGTGCGTCCGGGCGACGCCGTCATGGTCAAGTCATCGAAGGGCATCGGCTTTTCGAAGCTGGTCGACGCCCTCATCGCCCGATACCCGGCCGAAGCCGGGAAGGCGCCGGCATGACGATTCTTGGGGGATCATAGACGCATGCTGACGTTGCTCGTCGCCTTTTCCGACCAGATCTCGGTCTTCAACATCTTCCGCTACATCACCTTCCGGACCGGCGGGGCGCTGATCACGTCGGCGCTGATCGTCTTCATCTTCGGGCCGGCGATCATCGCCTCGCTGCGGCTGAGGCAGGGCAAGGGCCAGCCGATCCGCGCCGACGGGCCGCAGACCCACTTCAAGAAGGCCGGCACGCCGACGATGGGCGGGCTGATGATCCTGTCGGGCATCGTCGGCTCGTCGCTGCTGTGGACCAACCTATCCAGCGTATATGTCTGGGTGGTGCTGCTGGTCACCCTCGGCTTCGGCGCCATCGGTTTCTACGACGACTATCTCAAGGTCACCAAGCAGACGCACAAGGGCTTTTCCGGCAAGGCGCGCCTCGCTATCGAGTTCGTCATCGCCGGCATCGCCGCCTGGGTGATCATGAATGCCGGCCAGGAGCCGTTCTCGTCGTCGCTGACCTTCCCGTTCATGAAGGACTTCATCGTCAATCTCGGCTGGTTCTTCGTGCCGTTCGCCGCCTTCGTCGTGGTCGGCGCGGGCAATGCGGTGAACCTGACGGACGGACTCGACGGGCTCGCCATCGTGCCGATCATGATCGCGGCGGCCTCCTTCGGCATCATCGCCTATCTCTCGGGCAACGCGGTCTTCGCAGAGTATCTGCAGATCCATTTCGTGCCGGGTACCGGCGAACTCGCCGTCGTGCTCGGCGCGGTGATCGGCGCCGGCCTCGGCTTCCTCTGGTTCAACGCGCCGCCGGCCGCGATCTTCATGGGCGACACCGGTTCGCTGGCGATGGGCGGCCTGATCGGCACTATCTCCGTCGCCACCAAACACGAGATCGTCATGGCGATCATCGGCGGGCTGTTCGTCATCGAGGCGCTGTCGGTCATCGTCCAGGTCGGCTACTTCAAGATGACCGGCAAGCGCGTCTTCCTGATGGCGCCGATCCATCACCATTTCGAGAAGCTCGGCTGGACCGAGAGCCAGGTCGTGATCCGCTTCTGGATCGTAGCCGTGGTGCTGGCCCTGGTCGGGCTGTCCACGCTCAAGCTGCGCTGAGGCGGCGATGATCCCGGCGCGATCGTTCGACGGAAAGCGGGTCGCGCTCTTCGGGCTGGGCGGCTCGGGAATGGCGACGGCGCAAGCGCTGGTCGCCGGCGGGGCGACGGTGCTCGCCTGGGACGACAATCCCGAGAGCGTGGCGAAGGCGGCCGCGGCCGGCATTGTAACGGGCGACCTGCGCGCAGCCGACTGGGCGGCGTATTCGGCCTTCGTGCTTTCGCCAGGCGTACCGCTGACCCATCCCAAGCCGCACTGGAGCGTCGATCTCGCCCGCGCCGCAGGCGTCGAGATCATCGGCGACATCGAACTGTTCGTGCGCGAGCGCATGGCGCTCTCGCAGAAGGCGCCGTTCATCGCCATCACCGGCACCAACGGCAAGTCGACGACGACCGCGCTGACCGCGCATATCCTCGCCTCGGCGGGCCGCGATAAGCAGATGGGCGGCAATATCGGCCGCGCCGTGATGACGCTCGATCCGCCCCGGGACGACCGTTTCTACGTCGTCGAATGCTCGTCGTACCAGATCGACCTGTCGCCCTCGATCAATCCGACGGCCGGCATCCTGCTCAACCTGACGCCTGACCATCTCGACCGCCACGGCACCATGCAGCACTACGCTTCGATCAAGGAACGCCTTGTGGCGGGAAGCGACGCGGCGATCATAGGCGTCGACGACAGCTACTGCGCGCAGATCGCCGACCGGCTGGAGCGCGCCGGCAAGGACGTCGTGCGCATCTCCAAGCGGCTGCCGCTCACCGACGGCCTGTTTGCCGACGGCACCGACCTGATGGAGGCCGTGCACGGACGCTACGAACGCATCGGTTTCCTTGAGGGCATCGGCTCGCTGCGCGGCCAGCACAATGCACAGAACGCGCTCGCCGCGGTGGCTGCCTGCCTCAAGGTCGGCCTCGACCTCGGCGAAATCCAGGCCGGTCTCGAGAGTTTTCCGGGGCTCGCGCACCGGATGGAGCAGGTCGGGCGCAAGGGCAGGGTGCTCTTCGTCAACGATTCCAAGGCGACCAACGCCGACGCCGCCGCGCCGGCGCTGTCTTCCTTCCCGCGGATCTACTGGATCGCCGGCGGCCTGCCGAAGGAGGGCGGCATCGAGCCGCTCCGCTCGTTCTTCCCACGCATCGCCAAGGCCTACCTGATCGGCGAGGCGGCGCCCGCCTTCGCCGCCACGCTCGGCGAGGCGTCGCCCTACGAGATCTCGGGCACGCTGGCCGCCGCCGTCGAGCATGCCGCCGCGGACGCCGCGGGCGACGAGGCAGAGACCGTGGTGCTGCTTTCGCCGGCCTGCGCCAGCTTCGACCAGTTCCGCAACTTCGAGGTGCGCGGCGAAGCCTTCAGGCAAGCCGTGTCTGCTATCCCGGGCATAGAGCCGATTCGCGGAGACCGCCGATGACCAGCCGCCTTGACCGCAGCCCCGTCGCGACGTGGTGGTGGACGATCGACCGCTGGTTCCTTGCGGCGTTCCTGTCGCTGATGGGGCTCGGCATCATCCTCTCCTTCGCCGCGAGCCCGGCCGTCGCCGAGCGCATCGGCCTCGGCTCCTTCCATTTCGCCACGCGCCAGATCGTCTTCATGATCCCGGCGCTGGCGGCGCTGCTCTCGGTCTCCTTCCTCAACGCCCGGCAGGTCCGGCGCCTCTCGGTGGCGATGCTGGCGTTTGCCCTCGTGCTCATGGTCGCCGTGCTGTTCGTCGGCGTCGAGGTGAAGGGCGCGCGCCGCTGGGTGTCGCTCGCCGGCGTGTCGATCCAGCCGTCAGAATTCCTCAAGCCGGCCTTCGTCGTCATCTGCGCCTGGCTGTTCGCCGAGCACCGGCGCCAGCCGGACATCCCCGGCAATCTGTTCGCCATGATCCTGCTCGGGCTGGTACTGGCGCTGCTCGTCGCGCAGCCCGACCTCGGCCAGACAATCCTGGTGCTCGGCACCTGGGGCGCGATGTTCTTCATGGCCGGCCTGCCGTGGATCTGGATCATCGCGCTCGGTGCGGTGGGCGTTGCGGGTGCCGTTGCCGCCTACTCGGTGTTCCCGCACGTCGCCGGCCGCATCGACCGCTTCCTCACCGGCGAGGGCGACACGTTCCAGGTGGACATGGGACGCGAAGCCGTCATCAACGGCGGCTGGTTCGGCGTCGGTCCGGGCGAAGGCACGGTCAAGCGCATCATCCCGGACAGCCATGCCGACTTCGTCTTCGCCGTCGCCGGCGAGGAGTTCGGCATCGTATTGCTCTTCGTGATCCTCGGCTTGTTCGCCTTCGTCGTGCTGCGCGGGCTGGCGACGGCGCTCAAGGAGCACGACGACTTCACCCGCTTCGCGGTCGCCGGACTGGTCGTCAATTTCGGCCTGCAGTCGATCATCAACATGGGCGTCAACCTGCAGATGATGCCGGCGAAGGGCATGACGCTGCCGTTCATCTCCTACGGCGGCTCGTCGCTGATCGCCATCGCCATCGCCATGGGCATGGTGCTGGCGCTGACGCGCAAGCGCCCGGAGAAACGCCAGCAGTTCGCCTATGCCGCCAGAGCGCCGCGGGAAGTTGCGGCGGAATAGATGGCGAAAGGCACGATCCTCCTGGCGGCGGGCGGGACCGGCGGGCATCTGTTCCCGGCCGAGGCTCTGGCGCACGAACTCAAGGCGCGCGGCTGGTCGGTGCATCTCGCCACCGACGAGCGCGCCGGCCGCTATGCCGGCTCGTTTCCGGCGGACCACATCCATCCGCTGAGTTCGGCGACCATCGGTTCGAAGAACCCGATCGCGCTGGCGAGATCCTTCTGGAGCATCTGGCGCGGCGTACGCCAGGCGTCGGCGCTGCTTGCGCAGATCCGGCCGGCTGCCGTGGTCGGCTTCGGCGGCTATCCGACGCTGCCGCCGCTCTATGCCGCGACGCGCCGCGGCGTGCCGACCATGGTGCACGAGCAGAACGCGGTGATGGGCCGCGCCAACCGGGCGCTGGCTGCCAGGGTCACGGCCATTGCCGGCGGCTTCCTCATCGCCGAGGGCGCCCAATCTGCGAAAACCGTGGTTACCGGCAATCCCGTGCGCCCGGCGATCATCGAGGCGGCGCGGGCGCCCTACGCGGTGCCGGCGGCGGACGGCGAATTCAGGCTCCTGGTGTTCGGCGGCAGCCAGGGCGCGCAGTTCTTCTCCGAGGCGATGCCGCCCGCCATCGCGGCGTTGCCCGAGGCCGAACGCCGGCGCCTCAAGGTGACGCAGCAGGCGCGTAGCGAGGACGAGGCGGCCGTGCGCAAGGCCTATGCCGCGCTCGGCGTCGAGGCAGAGATCGCGCCCTTCTTCAACGACATGGCGGCCCGTCTCGCGGCCGCTCACCTGGTGATCTCGCGCTCCGGCGCCTCGACGGTCTCCGAGATCGGCGTGGTCGGCCGGCCGGCGCTGCTGGTGCCTTATCCCTATGCGCTCGACCACGACCAGGCCGCCAACGCCGCGACGCTCGCCGCGGCCGGCGGCGCCGAAGTGCACGTCCAGTCAACGCTTTCGACCGAGCGGCTTTCGGCGCTGATCGGCGGGCTGATGTGCGATCCGCAGCGGCTTTCCGCCATGGCGGAGGCGGCGCGGTCCGCGGGCCGGCCCGACGCGACGCGGTTGCTCGCCGACCTGACAGAAGCTATTGCCTCCGGACAGACCATCGCCCAGTTCAGGGAAGGAGCGCGCCCATGAAGATGCCGCAGACGATCGGCCTCGTCCATTTCATCGGGATCGGCGGCATCGGCATGAGCGGCATCGCCGAGGTGCTGCACAATCTCGGCTACCGGGTGCAGGGCTCCGACCAGGCCGAGAGCGCCAACGTCCAGCGCCTGCGCGAAAAGGGCATCGCCTGCTTCGTCGGGCACAAGGCGGAGAACCTCGGCGATGCCGAGGTGGTGGTGGTCTCGACCGCGATCAAGAAGACCAATCCCGAGCTGGTCGCGGCGCGCGAGAAGCTGCTGCCGATCGTGCGGCGCGCCGAAATGCTCGCCGAGCTCATGCGCTTCCGCAACGCCATCGCCATCGGCGGCACGCACGGCAAGACGACGACGACCTCAATGGTGGCGACGCTGCTCGACGCCGGCGGCCTCGACCCGACGGTGGTCAATGGCGGCATCATCAACGCCTACGGTACCAACGCGCGCATGGGCGCCGGCGAGTGGATGGTGGTGGAGGCCGACGAAAGCGACGGCACCTTCCTGAAGCTGCCGGCCGACATCGCCGTCGTCACCAACATCGATCCCGAGCACCTCGACCACTACGGCAGTTTCGACAAGGTGCGCGAGGCGTTTCGCCACTTCGTCGAGAACGTGCCGTTCTACGGTTTCGGCGTCATGTGCACGGACCATCCGGAGGTCCACTCGCTGGTGTCGCGCATCGAGGACCGGCGCGTCATCACCTATGGCGAGAACGCCCAGGCCGACGTGCGCTTCGAGAACCGCCGCTTCGACGGCGCCGCCTCCCGGTTCGACGTCGTCATCCGCAACCGCAAGACAGGCGAGGAGACGGCGATCCGCGACCTGCGCCTGCCGATGCCCGGACGGCACAACGTGTCGAACGCCACGGCCGCGATCGCGGTTGCCCACGAACTCGGTATTTCCGGCGAGGCGATCCGCAAGGGGCTGGCCTCGTTCGGCGGCGTCAAGCGGCGCTTCACGCACACGGGCTCGTGGAACGGCGTCGAGGTATTCGACGACTACGGACACCATCCGGTCGAGATCAAGGCGGTGCTGAAGGCGGCGCGGGATTCGACCAAGGGCCGCGTCATCGCCATCGCTCAGCCGCACCGCTTCACCCGCCTGCACGACCTGTTCGGCGACTTCGCCGCCTGCTTCAACGACGCCGACACCGTCATGGTCGCTCCGGTCTACGCCGCCGGTGAGGATCCGATCGAGGGTATCAATTCCGAAGCGTTGGTGCAGCGCATACGCTCCGGCGGCCATCGCGACGCCCGCTACATCGAAGGACAGGCGGCGATCGCGCCGCTGGTGAAAGCCCTGGCCAGGCCCGGCGACTTCGTCGTCTTCCTCGGCGCCGGCAACATCACGCAGTGGGCTTATGCCCTGCCGAAGGAACTCGCGGAGGCGTCTGCCTGATGCGCGGAGAACTCCTCATCGAGCGGTTGGCCGACCGGCTTTCCGGCGTGCGCGGCAAGATCACGCCGAACGCCGAGATGGAGAAGATAACCTGGTTCCGCGCCGGCGGACTCGCCGAAGCGCTGTTCCAGCCGGCCGACGAGGACGACCTCGCGGCATTTCTCAAGGCAGTGCCGGAGGACGTGCCGGTTACGGTCGTCGGCATCGGCTCCAACCTTCTGGTGCGCGAAGGCGGCATTCCGGGTTTCGTCGTGCGCCTATCAGCAAAAGGCTTCGGCGAGGCCGAGGTGATCGGCCCGACGCGGATCCGCGCCGGCGCGGCCACGCCCGACAAGCGCGTCGCCGCGCTGGCGCGCGAAGCCGGCATCGGCGGCTTCCATTTCTATCACGGCATTCCCGGCGCAATCGGCGGTGCGCTGCGGATGAACGCCGGCGCCAATGGCGTCGAGACGCGCGAGCGCGTCGCCGAGGTGCGCGGGCTCGACCGCAAGGGCAATGTCCATGTGCTTTCGAACGCCGACATGGGCTATTCCTACCGCCATTCCTCCGCGCCGGCCGACCTGACCTTCACCTCCGCCATCCTCGAGGGCTATCCGGAGGACCGCGAAACAATTCGCCGCCTCATGGACGAGGTGCAGCACCACCGCGAGACCGTGCAGCCGATCCGCGAAAGGACCGGCGGCTCGACCTTCAAGAACCCGCCGGGTACATCGGCGTGGAAGGAGATCGACAAGGCCGGTTGCCGGGGCCTGATGATCGGCGGCGCGCAGATGTCGCCGATGCACTGCAACTTCATGATCAACACCGGCAACGCTACCGGATACGACCTTGAATATCTTGGCGAAACGGTGCGCGCGCGAGTCCTCGAGACCTCTGGCATCAAGCTGGACTGGGAGATCAAGCGCATCGGTCGCTTCAAGCCCGGGCACGAAGTGCAGGAATTCCTGGGGCAGCTTCTCTGAATCCTGACGTGGACACGCGAAGTGTTGCGCACCGGCGACATCCGCCGCTATCGCCCCTGCCGGCCGAAGAAAATGAATCTCTCGGAATCTCCGGGACTTGTCAGCGAATCCGGTCTCTGATTCCTTGGCTGCAGGCGTTCCCTGATTGAGTCGTCCGACGCGTAGGCCGCGTTTCGTGCCGGGAGGAGCATCCACCCGGCGGGACCGACTCAATCTCCGGGGTTCGCCGTGGAAACGTACCGAGAGGGACCGTCGGCGCATGACGAAGAAACACGTGGCGGTGCTGATGGGAGGGTTTTCCTCCGAGCGGCCGGTCTCTCTTGCGTCCGGCAAGCCATGCGCCGATGCCCTCGAGGCTGAAGGGTACCGGGTCACCCGCATCGACGTCGGTCGCGACATCGCCGGCGTTCTCGCCGAACTGAAGCCCGACGTCGCCTTCAACGCGCTCCACGGTCCCTTCGGCGAGGACGGCACCATCCAGGGCATCCTCGAATATCTCGCCATCCCCTACACGCATTCCGGCGTGCTCGCCTCGGCGCTCGCGATGAACAAGGAGCAGGCAAAGAAGATCGCCAAGGCGGCCGGCATCCCGGTCGCCGAATCGAAGGTCGTCAACCGCTTCACGATCGGCTCGAAGCATCCGATGAAGCCGCCCTATGTGGTCAAGCCGGTCAACGAGGGCTCGAGCTTCGGCGTCGTCATCGTCAAGGAGGACCAGTCGCATCCGCCGCAGGTCATCGGCTCTGCCGAATGGCGCTATGGCGACATGGTCATGGTCGAGCGCTACGTGCACGGGCGCGAACTGACCTGCGCGGTGATGGGCGATGTGGCGCTCGGCGTTACCGAGATCATCCCGGTCGGCCACTCCTTCTACGACTACGATTCGAAATACGTCGCGGGCGGCTCAAAACACGAATGCCCGGCAAAAATTTCACCGAATATTTACCAAAAAATACAGACACTGTCCCTCAAGGCTCACCAAGCGATCGGCTGTCGAGGCGTTTCCCGGTCGGACTTCCGCTACGACGATCGTCATTCGGCGAATGGCGAGATTGTCTGGCTGGAGGTCAACACCCAACCGGGGATGACTCCGACGTCGCTGGTGCCCGAGATCGCCGCCCATGCCGGGCATTCTTTTGGCGAGCTTCTGAGTTGGATGGTGGAGGACGCTACGTGTCTTCGGTAGGGTCAGGGCGGGGTCGGGAAGCGGGCGCAGTTCGTGGCGTCCTTTCCGCACGCGCCTTGTGGTCCGAGGGATTCGTGCTGCCGCGCTGGTTGCGCCGGCCGGCGCGGGTGCTCGGCCGCCTGACCGGCGGCGACGTCGTTCCGCCGCGTTTCTCCGCCTCGATCATGACGGTTGCCTTTCTCGCTGCCTCGGGTCTCTACGGCGCCCAGGTCGGCGGCCACATGCCTGCGCTCGTTCAGGCGCTCACCGCGCGCAGCGGTTTCGCCGTCGATCAGGTGCGCGTCACGGGCCACGTCGAGACGTCAGAGATCGACATCCTCGACGCGCTCGCGCTCGACGGCTGGACCTCGCTGATCGGCTTCGACGCCGCGGCCGCGCGCGAACGCGGCGCGGCCCTTCCCTGGGTTCAGGGCGCGGCGATCCGCAAGGTCTATCCCGACACGATCGAGGTCGAGGTCGAGGAACGCACTGCCTTCGCCATCTGGCAGCACGGTAGCGAACTGTCCGTCGTCGAGGCTTCGGGACGGCCCATCGCGCCGTTCGCCGGAGGCCGCAAGGCGGCGCTACCTCTGGTCATCGGCATGGGCGCCAACGAAGCCGCCAGCGCCTTCGTCGGCAAGGTAAGAGGCTACCCGGAGCTGGCTTCGCGGGTGAAGGGCTATATCCGCGTCGCCGAGCGGCGTTGGGACCTCAGGCTGGAGAACGGCATCACCGTCAAGCTGCCGGAAAACGGAGAGGACGAAGCCATCGTCGAGCTCTTGGCGATGGATCGCGACAGCGCGCTCCTGTCGCGCGATCTCCTCGCCGTGGACCTCAGGCTGACCGACCGCGTCGTCGTCCAGCTCACGCCGGAGGGCGTGGAGCGTCGCGCTGCCGCGCTCGCCGAAAGCGCCAAGGTGCGCAAGCGCCTGGAGAAGAAGATATGAGCTGGCTGCGAGGCGCGAACAGACCCGCAGCACACCGTTCCGGTGTCATCACCGTGCTCGACGTGGGTTCGAGCAAGGTGTGCTGCATCGTCGCGAAGCTGAGGCCGCATGCTGACAGCCAGCTCCTGCGTGGCCGCACCCACCGGGCGCAGGTGATCGGCATAGGCCACCAGAAATCGCGCGGCGTGAAGTCGGGCGTGGTCGTCGAGCTCGACCGGGCCGAGCAGGCAATACGCCTTGCGGTCGATTCGGCCGAGCGCATGGCGGGCCTCACGGTCGATTCCCTCATCGTCAACCTGACGGCCGGACGGCTGAAGAGCGAGACCTACACGGCTACGATCAACCTCGGCGGCCACGAGGCCGACGCCGAAGACGTCGCCAAGGTTCTCGCCACGGGCGCGCGGCAGGCACTGAGGAGCGAGCGCCAGGTCGTGCACTCGCTGGCGACGGGCTTCTCGCTCGACGGCGAGCGCGGGGTGCGCGATCCGAGCGGCATGGTGGGCGACACGCTCGGCGTCGACATGCATGTGGTCACCGCCGACGCGGCGCCGATGCGCAACATCGAGCTTTGTGTCAACCGCGCCCACCTGTCGGTCGAGCGCATGGTCGCCACGCCCTATGCCTCCGGCCTCGCGGCGCTGGTCGACGACGAACTCGAGATGGGCGCGGCCTGCATCGACATGGGCGGCGGCACGACGACCATGTCGGTGTTCGCCGACGGCAAGTTCGTTTTCGCCGATTCCATTCCGCTCGGCGGCAATCACGTCACGATGGATCTCGCCCGCGGCCTTTCGACCAGCCTTGAGGACGCGGAGCGGCTGAAGGTCATGCACGGATCGGCGCTGCCCGGCAGCGCAGACGACCGCGACGTCGTCTCGATCCAGCCGATCGGCGACGACACAGACGTGCCGCTCCAGGTGCCGCGCTCGGTCATGACGCGCATCATCCGCGCGCGCATCGAGGAAACGCTGGAGATCATCCGCGACCGGCTCGGCCATTCAGGGCTCGGCAGCGCGGTGGGCAAGCGGGTCGTGCTGACCGGCGGGGCGGCGCAGCTCACCGGCCTGCCCGAGGCAGCGCGGCGTATCCTCGGACGCAACGTGCGCATCGGACGGCCGCTGGGCGTGGCCGGCCTTCCCGAAGCTGCGAAGGGCCCTGCCTTCTCGGCGGCGGTGGGCCTGCTCATCTATCCGCAAATGGCGGCCTTCGAGACGAACGAGGTCATGGGCGGGACGAGCTTGCGCATGACGGGAACGGGTGGGCGTTTCCAGCGCATGGGACAGTGGTTGAGGGACAGTTTCTAGTTTCGGATCGGGCGGCGACGCCCCGGAAGTCGGCGGCCGCAGCGGCGACGCGGCATGAAAGGCAAAAAAGGACGAGCACCATGACGATCAATCTGCACAAGCCGGACATCACCGAGCTCAAGCCGCGCATCACGGTGTTCGGCGTCGGCGGAGGCGGCGGCAACGCCGTAAACAACATGATCACCGCGGGTCTTCGCGGCGTCGAGTTCGTCGTCGCCAACACCGACGCCCAGGCGCTGACGATGTCGAAGGCCGAGCGGATCATCCAGCTCGGCGCGCACGTCACCGAAGGCCTCGGCGCCGGTTCCCAGCCGGAGGTCGGGCGGGCGGCCGCGGAAGAGTGCATCGACGAGATCCTCGATCATCTGTCGAACACGCACATGTGCTTCGTCACCGCCGGCATGGGCGGCGGCACCGGCACAGGCGCTGCTCCCGTCGTGGCCCGGGCGGCTCGCGAGAAGGGCATACTGACCGTCGGCGTCGTCACCAAGCCGTTCCACTTCGAAGGCCAGCGCCGCATGCGCACCGCCGACGCGGGCATTGAGGAACTGCAGAAGTGCGTCGACACCCTCATCGTCATCCCCAACCAGAACCTGTTCCGCATCGCCAACGAGAAGACCACCTTCGCCGACGCCTTCGCCATGGCCGACCAGGTGCTCTATTCGGGCGTCGCCTGCATCACCGACCTGATGGTCA
>CAYJMY010000066.1:0-21853 GCA_964371125.1 uncultured Mesorhizobium sp.
GCTGATTCTGCGCGGAATTCACGCCGGAAAAGAGGAGAAAATTGCCAGTTGGCCTGTAAGCCGGGTTCTGTATGGCTCCGGTTTCCCGGAACGTGGCAGCCATTCATCTGGGACAGCGTTTGCACGCTGCCTCACGCAACCCACCCGGATGACTGGCCCGGAAACAGGCTGTGGCCGCGCTTGCGCGAGCCCCGCGCCATCCCTATTCGGTCTTGCTCCCGGTGGGGTTTTCCGTGCCGCTCCTGTCGCCAGTCGCGCGGTGGGCTCTTACCCCACCCTTTCACCCTTGCCGCGAACCGCCCGGTCCGGAGACCGGCGTCGCGGCGGTTTGCTTTCTGTGGCACTTTCCCTGGGGTCGCCCCCGCCGGACGTTATCCGGCACCGTGTTTCCATGGAGCCCGGACTTTCCTCACATGCCACCTTTCGGCGTAGACACGTGCGGCCGCCCGGCCAGCTGGCAGCCGTATAAAGGGGTTCGCCGGCCGAATTGCAACCGCGAAAGCTCGGTGCTCCCGGATTTCCAGCTGCGATGCCCGGCGGCGGCCGGCCGCCGCCGGGAGTCGGCGGGCGCCGTCAGCCGCCGGCGAGATGGCGTTTCACCTTGGAGCAATAGGCGGCCGACACCGGGTTCATGCGCCGCGCCGCATGGCCGGCATTGTAGCGCAGGATCGTCCCGCATGTGTCGCCGCCGCCGAGCTCATGAGCCATGGCCAGATACTTCATGCCGTAGCGGATGTTCGTGTCGGGGTCGTAGAGGCCTTTCGCCGAGCCGCTGTAGCCCATCATCCGCGCCGTCGCCGGCTTGATCTGCATCAGGCCGATCTCGCCGGCGCTGCCCCTTGCATTGGAGCGGTAGTTGCTTTCGACGCGGATCACCGCATGGGCGAGCGACACCGGCACGCCGTAGGACGACGCATAGCGGGCGATGATCGTGTCGTAGCCGCCGGCGGATCCTCGCGGTGCCAGCGCAACGTCCGGCGCGGTATCGGGAAGCGCGACGGTCCTCTTTCGGGCGGTCGCCTTGAGGCGCGGCTTGACGCGCGGAGCGGCGCGCGGCGCCGCCTCGGTCGCGACGGAGGAGGTCTTCATCGGATCGATCGCGGCATCGGAGCCGTCGTCGCGGCCGATACGGAACTCGACGCTTTCCGTCGCCTTGGCCTTCTTCCCCTTGCCTGCTTCCACTGCAGGTGCGGCTTCCCCTGCCGAGGGATCCAGGGGCGCGACCGAAGGCGCCTCCTGGGCGCTGGCGGCAAATAGCGGCATGCCCGCGGCAAGCGCCGCGGCGATGGCAAGTCTCTTCATGTGGGTCTTTATCTCTCGTGACGCAGGGCTTCGCCCATGCGCGGGGGTTGGCGTTCGGGCACGGCGCGCTTGGCGGGCCGCCCGCGTTCTTCTTCCGGCATCGCCCTCCGCCCGCCGGTTGCGTCCTGCCCTTTGCCCGCCGAATTGGGATCGATGAAGGCGCGACAAGTCACTTTGAATGACCAGATGTTACATGCACGCCTGGATCGGAGGCCAGACTACGCGACGACCCCGCTCAGCCCCGACAGCAGCCGGTGCAGCGTTTCGATCGTCGACCGGTCGGCGACCCCGTCGATCCGCGCCGGCCGGAAATGACGCTGGAACGCCTCGACGGCGATCCGCGTCGGTGTGTCGAACCTGCCGCTGATGTCGACACCGTAGCCGTAGATCGCCAGCATCGACTGCAGCGCCTCGACCGGCGCGCCGCGGTCGCCCTCGGCGAGGAAACGGCCGCCGCCGATCGGCGCCGGCTCCACCCAGTGGCCGATGCCGGCCGCCGCCAGCCGCGCCCAGGGAAACTTCTCGCCCGGATCGATCTTGCGGCCGGGCGCCGTGTCGGAATGGGCAAGCACGCGCTCGGGCGCAATCGTGTGGCGCGCGGCTATGCCCCGGCAGAGCGCGATCACCGCCTCGATCTGGACGTCAGGGTAGTCGGGGTAGCCGAAGGCATGGCCCGGATTGGCGACCTCGATGCCGACCGAGCACGAATTGATGTCGGTACGGCCGCGCCACGAGCCGCGTCCCGCGTGCCAGGCGCGGTCGGCCTCGCGCACCATCTGCACGATCCTGCCGTCCTCGTGGACGAGGTAGTGGGCGGAAACCTCGCTCGCCGGATCGCAAAGCCAGGATTCGGCCGAATCCGCCGATTCCATTCCCGTGTAGTGGATGAGGATCATGTCCGGCTGCGAGACGTCCCGGCGCGAGCCGAAGTTCGGCGACACGCGGATCTCCGCCCGGTCGTGATCCGGGAGGAACCCGCTCATACCGCCCTCAATCCCCTCTCGATGATCTCGTAGGCCGCGTTGATCGCGGCGATCCGCGTCGTGGCGATGGCGATGAACTCGGCCGGCAGGCCGCGCGCGATCAGGCGGTCCGGATGGTTTTCGGCGACGAGCTTTCGGTAGTGGCGCTTGACGTCCTCGAACGGACGGTCGCGCGCGATACCGAGCACGGTGTAGGGATCGGCATCGCCGAGGTCGACGTGGCGGGCGAAGATGCTCTCGTAGTGGCGTTCGTCGATCTCGAATATCTCGGCGATACGTTTCAGGAAGCGACCCTCGCGCTCGTGCAGCACGCCGTCGGCCTTGGCGATGTGGAACAGCCCGTCGAGGATGTCGGTGAGCATGCCGCAGTTCGGGCGGCCCGATCCGCACAGTCGCGCCATCTTCTCGGCATACGCCTCGTAGCCCGCCGTGTCGGCCTTGGCGATGTCGAACAGCCGGGCGACGTTGCGCGTCTCCTCGCGCGGCACGGCGAAGATCTGCTGGAACGCGCGGATCTCGTCCTGGGTGACGACGCCGTCAGCCTTGGCCATCTTCGCCGACAGCGCGATCATGGCGACGGAGAAGGCGACGTTACGGCGCAACTGCGGATCGCCCTGGACGAATGTCCGGACGGCTTCCGCCAGATCCGCGGCGCCGGAACGGGCCGACATCGCGAGGCGGCCGGCGAACTCGCCGAGTCTTTCCCATATCGACATAGGGGCTACATAAGGGCAAAGCGCGCGATTGGCGAGATGCCTTTAGCCGCGGCCTCTCACGTTGGCCTGGCCATGGGCGGAAAGGCCCGCGTTGGTCCGGTCGAACTGCTACGGAGCTTCGTCACCCTAGCCATCCCGGCAGTGTTGCTCGGCGAAACCATCACCGGTGGGACATTGGTCTTCGCGCTTGCCGTGGTGGTCGTCGTCGCGTCCGGGCGCAAGTCGCCCGCGGCGCGCTGACTCGAAAGGAGCCGGGCTTGCGCCCGACCCCCGCTCCTGGGAGGAGACTTCGAGAGGCCGCCTACTCCGCCGGAGCCGGCTGCGCCGGCCGCAGGGTATCGTCGGCGGGCTCTTCCGCCGGCGCCGAGGGCGTGGCTTCCGGAGCGGCGGGGGCCGCGTCCAGCGGCTGCTCGTTTGCCGGCGGCTGCACGCTCTGGGTGGTGGTGTTGTCGGTCCCGTCACTGCAGGCCGCGACCGTCAGAAGCGCCAGGCCCGAAAGCGAAGCGAGGATCAGCTTTTTCATGTCGTCTCTCCTTCATCGAAAAACCGGCCGTCCGGGCCGGGGGCAGTCGCGGAGAGAATGCGCGACGGCGCAGGCGGTTTCGTCACTTCCGCTTTCCGCGATTAACAATCCGTCAGGGCCGGTTTGCCGCGGCCGTGGCGAATCTGTAGCGTGCCGGCCCGCTGCGTAGGGTATCGGAGGTATCGGTGAGCACGGGCAGGTGGGATTTCTGGATCGACCGCGGCGGCACCTTCACCGACGTCATCGGCCGCGACGCCTCCGGCGGGCTCCACCCGCGCAAACTGCTCTCCGAAAATCCCGGCGCCTACCGCGACGCCGCCGTCCAGGGCATCCGCGACCTGCTCGGCCTGAAGCCCGGAGAACCCATCCCCGCCGGCGCCATCGGCGACGTCAAGATGGGAACGACTGTCGCAACAAACGCATTGCTCGAACGCAAAGGCGACCGCGTCCTCTTTCTCGTCACCCAGGGCTTTCGCGACGCGTTGCGCATCGCCTACCAGGCGCGCCCGGACATCTTCGCCAAGGAGATCGTCCTGCCCGAGCAGCTCTACGAACGCGTTGCCGAGATCGGCGGACGCATCCGAGCAGACGGCACGGTGGAAGAGGAGCTCGACGTGGCCGCCGTCGAGGCCGCGGCCCGCGCCGCCCTGGCGGACGGCATCGACGCCGTCGCCATCGTCTTCATGCACGCGTGGAAGTATCCCGACCACGAACGGCGTGCGGCGGTAATCGTGCGCGCCATGGGTTTCGGCCAGGTTTCCGTCAGCCACGAGGTCTCGCCGCTGGTCAAGCTTGTCGGCCGCGGCGACACGGCCGTCGTCGACGCCTACCTGTCGCCGATCCTCGGCCGCTACGTGCGCCGGGTGGCGGAGGAGCTGGGTGCGGACACGCTTGTGGATGGCCCCTCATCCCCTGCCGGACCTTCTCCCCGTTCGCGCGGGGAGAAGGAGGCTGGCCGCAGCGCCGACGCCCCCCACTCACCGCCTTTGCGGGGAGAGGGTAAGGGTGAGGGGCAGCGCAAGCCCCGCCTGATGTTCATGATGTCGTCGGGTGGGCTGACCGACGCCTCCCTCTTCCAGGGCAAGGACGCGCTGCTCTCCGGTCCGGCCGGCGGCGTCGTCGGCATGGTCGAGACGGCGAAGCTGGCAGGATTCGGCAAGGTCATCGGCTTCGACATGGGCGGCACCTCGACCGACGTCGCCCACTACGACGGCGACTACGAGCGCGCCTTCGACACCGAGGGCGCCGGGGTACGCGTCCGCGCGCCGATGATGCGCATCCACACGGTCGCCGCCGGCGGCGGCTCGATCCTGCACTACGAGGCCGGCCGCTTCCGCGTCGGCCCTGACTCGGCCGGCGCCGCTCCCGGCCCCGCCTGCTACCGCCGCGGCGGCCCGCTCGCCGTCACCGACGCCAACGTCATGCTCGGCAAGCTGCAGCCCGAACTGTTTCCGGCGATCTTCGGCCCGTCCCAGGACCAGCCCCTGGATGTCGACGCGGTTCGCGAGAAATTCGCGTCGCTCGCCGCCGAGATCGGCGACGGCCGCAGCCCCGAGGCGGTCGCCGAGGGCTTCGTCACCATCGCCGTCGAGAACATGGCGAACGCCATCAAGAAGATCTCGGTCCAGCGGGGCTACGACGTCACGGAGTATCTGCTCAACTGCTTCGGCGGCGCCGGCGGCCAGCACGCCTGCCTGGTCGCCGACGCCCTCGGCATGGGCTCGATCCTGGTCCACCCGTTCTCCGGCCTGCTTTCGGCCTACGGCATCGGCCTCGCCTCCGTCTTCGCCTCGCGCCAGCAGGCCCTGCTCGCGCCGCTCGGCGAGGCCTCGCGTCCGGCGATCGACGCCTTGATCGCCACGCTGCGCGAGGCGGTCTTTTCGGAACTCGCCGCCCAGGGCGTCGATGCGCCTCGCGTCGCCTGGCGGCCGATCCTGCACATCCGCTATGACGGCACCGATACCGCGCTCCCCGTCCCGCTCGGCCACGGCGGCCTCGAAGCCGCGCGCCGCGACTTCGAGACGGCCCATCGCGCCCAGTTCGGCTTCGTCTACGAGGAGAAGCCGATGATCGTCGAGGCCGTCGGTGTCGAAGGCGGCGACGCCACTGCGGCGCTGCATGAAGAAGCGGAATCACAGACCGAGCAACGCGGCGCAAGTCCTTCCGCGACAAGGCGGATCTTCTGCGAGGGCGCCTGGCGCGAGGCCGGCGTCCACCTGCGCCGCGACCTTAAGCCCGGCCATCATGTGCTCGGCCCGGCGCTTGTCGTCGAGCCGCACCAGACCATCGTCGTTGAGCCCGGCTGGGAAGCTGAGATTACGGAACGTGACCACGTGCTCCTGCGCCGCGTCGAGGCGAAGCGCCGGCAGGCCGCGCTCGGCACCGAGGCCGACCCGGTCATGCTGGAGGTGTTCAACAACCTGTTCATGTCGATCGCCGAGCAGATGGGTGTCACGCTGCAGAACACCGCCTACTCGGTCAACATCAAGGAACGGCTCGACTTCTCCTGCGCCGTGTTCGACCGCGACGGGGCGCTGGTCGCCAACGCGCCGCACATGCCGGTGCATCTCGGCTCCATGGACCGCTCGGTCGAGACGATCATCCGCCTGAACGCCGGGGATGTCCGCCCCGGCGACGTCTTCGCCCTCAACGCGCCCTACAATGGCGGCACGCACCTGCCCGACATCACCGTGGTGACGCCGGTGTTCGGCGAGGGAAAGATCCTCTTCTGGGCGGCCTCGCGCGGCCACCATGCCGACATCGGCGGCGTCGCACCCGGCTCGATGACGCCGCTCGCCACCACGGTCGACGAGGAGGGCGTGCTCTTCGACAATTTCCGCCTGGTTGCCCAAGGCCGCTTCCGCGAGGCGGAACTGCTTTCCATGCTCACCGACCACCCCTGGCCGGCGCGCAACCCGCAACAGAACGTCGCCGACCTGAAGGCGCAGATCGCCGCCAACGAGAAGGGCGTCGCCGAACTGCGCAAGATGGTCGACCATTTCGGCCTGGACGTCGTCGATGCCTACATGGGCCACGTCCAGGACAATGCGGCCGAAAGCGTGCGCCGCGTGCTCGACCGCCTGCCCGACACGGCCGAGTACGAATACCCGACCGACACCGGCCAGGTGATCCGCGTGAAGATCACGGTCGACCGGACCGCGCGGACCGCCACCGTCGACTTCACCGGTACCTCGCCGGTGATGAAGAACAACTTCAACGCACCGGAGCCGGTGGCGCGCGCGGCCGTGCTCTACGCCTTCCGCGTCATGGTCGAGGACCAGATCCCGATGAACGCCGGCTGTCTCAGGCCGATCGAGATCGTCATCCCCGAGGGATGCATGCTGCGCCCTGCCTACCCGGCGGCCGTCGTCGCCGGCAATGTCGAGACCTCGCAGCACGTCACCAACGCGTTGTTCGGCGCCATGGGCGCGATGGCCAACGCGCAAGGGACGATGAACAACCTCACCTTCGGCAACGCCCGCCACCAGTATTACGAGACCATCTGCTCGGGCTCGCCCGCCGGCCGCATGAACGACGGCCGAGCTTTCGCCGGCACCGCCGGCGTGCACACGCACATGACCAATTCGCGGCTCACCGACCCGGAAGTGCTCGAACTGCGCTTCCCGGTCCTGCTCGAGGACTTCCACATCCGCGAGGGCTCCGGCGGCGGCGGCCGCTTCCGCGGTGGCGACGGCACCAGCCGCACCATCCGCTTCCTCGAGACGATGGACTGCGCCATCCTCTCGTCGCATCGCGACCGCCCGCCGAAGGGCCTCGACGGCGGCGGCGACGGCCAGCCCGGCAGCACGACGGTCCGCCGCCGCGACGGCCGGGTCGAGACGCTGAAGGCCTGCGACCAGACCGTCATCCATGCCGGCGAGGCCGTGATCGTCACCACGCCGACGCCGGGCGGATACGGCGAAGGCTGAGCCCCGTCCCGAGCCCCTGTCACGCGGCTGTCACGCCCGCGCGATACCCGCATTCGCCATGAAGCGACGGGGATTCGCGCCATGACAGACCTCTCCGCAGACCGCGGGCTCTTCCGCAGGAACCCGCGGCTCGGCCGCGCCATCTACCAGAACCGGGCGCTGTCCAAGGAGGGGTTCTCCGAACGGCTCTTCGCGCTGGCCTTCTCCGGCCTCGTCTATCCGCAGATCTGGGAGGACCCGGAGGTCGACATGGAGGCGATGGCACTCGGCGAGGGCCACCGCGTCGTCACCATCGCCTCGGGCGGCTGCAACGTGCTCGCCTACTTGACCCGCTCGCCGGCCGAGATCGACGCGGTCGACCTGAACACCGCCCACGTCGCGCTGAACCGGCTGAAGCTCGCCGCCGTCCGCCATCTTCCCACCCACGGCGACCTGCTGCGCTTCTTCGGCGGCGCCGGCACGCCGGCCAACACGCTCGCCTACGACCGCTACGTCCGGCCGCATCTCGACGAGGCTTCGCGTGCCTACTGGGAAAAGCGCAGCTGGCGCGGCCGCCGTCGCATTGCCGTCTTCGAGCGCAACTTCTACCGCACCGGCCTGCTCGGCCTGTTCATCGCCGCCGGCCACCGCATGGCCCGCCTCCACGGGGTCGACCCCGCTGCGATCATGTCGGCAACCTCGCTGCGCGAGCAGCGCCGTTTCTTCGAGGAATACCTGGCGCCGCTGTTCGAGACACCGCTGCTGCGCTGGTCGACCTCGATGAAGGCCTCGCTGTTCGGTCTCGGCATTCCGCCGGCGCAATACGATTCGCTTCTCTCTTCGGGCGACGGCACCATGGCCGGCGTGCTGTCGGTACGCCTGGAAAAGCTCGCCTGCCACTTCCCGATCCGCGACAACTATTTCGCCTGGCAGGCCTTCGCCCGGCGCTATCCCGAGCCCGGCGAAGGCGCCCTGCCCGCCTATCTGGAGCCCGCCAACCACGCCGTGCTGCGCGCCAACGCCGAGCGCGCGAAAGTCCACCATATCGGCTTCGCCGAACTCCTGCAGCGCAAGCCGGCGGCTTCCGTGGACCGCTTCATCCTGCTCGACGCCCAGGACTGGATGAGCGACGCGCAGCTCGAGGCGCTGTGGAGCGAGATCACGCGGACGGCGGCCCCCGGCGCCCGCGTCATCTTCCGCACAGCCGCCGAGCCGACCCTCCTGCCCGGCCGCGTCAGGCAGAGCCTGCTGGCGCGCTGGCGCTACGAAGAGGCGGCGTCGCGGGACTATACCGCACGCGACCGTTCCGCCATCTACGGCGGCTTCCACCTCTACGTGCTCGCCCCGCGATGAGCGCGGCCGAAGGGCGACACGAACGCGACGGCGGCCACGCCGCGCTGATGGACGGCGTCTACCGCTGGCAGCGCCACGTCTATGATGTCACGCGCAAGTATTACCTGCTCGGCCGCGACCGCATGATCGCGGGCCTCGGCGTGCCGGCCGGCGGCGCCGTGCTCGAACTCGGCTGCGGCACCGGGCGCAACCTGTTGCTCGCCGCCCGGCGCTATCCGGACGCCCGCCTCTTCGGCCTCGACATTTCCTCGGCCATGCTGGAGACGGCCGGCGCCACGCTTTCCCGCCACGGCGTGCGCGACCGCATCGCCCTCGTCCGCGCCGACGCCACGAGCTTCGATGCGCAGGCGCTGCTCGGCGAGCCCGCTTTCGACCGGATCTTCGTCTCCTACGCACTGTCCATGATCCCCGGCTGGGAGCATGCGGTCGACGCGGCCCTTGCCGCGCTGGCGCCCGGCGGCTCGCTCCACGTCGTCGATTTCGGCCAGCAGGAGCGCCTGCCGGGCTGGTTCGCCGCGATACTGCGCGCCTGGCTGGCGCGCTTCCATGTCACGCCCCGAGCCGACCTCGTCGCGGGAATCGCCGCCCGCGCCGAGGCGGACGGGCGACCGACCCAATTCACGCCGCTCTACGGCGGCTATGCCTGGCTCGTCGTCGTCGGGCCGCGCCTCCCCGGTCTTTCCCCGTCGGCGCAGCCGCGCGATTGACGTGCGTCAAGGCTAAGGCCGCTCGCCGCGCGCCAGATGGTCCGGCAATGCGGAGGCTTCTGGTATGCGACGGGAAAGGTCAGTCCGGGCTGCGCTCATCGCGGCGGTCGCGCTTTCGTGCACGGGCGTTCCGGCCGCGGCGGCGCAGCCGGGCTACTGGAGCTGCGCCGGCGGCGCGTGGATCGCCGTGGGTCGGCCGCTGACGCCGCCGCCGTCGCGCGCCTGCGGGGTCGAGCCCGCCATCCCCGACGACCAGGCAGGCTGCGAGAAGGCCGGCGGCGCCTGGGGACCGGTCGGCATATTCCCGAAGCCGATCTGCCGTGTTCCGACCGCCGACGGCGGTCGGCCCTGCGCCGACGACAGCGAGTGCGAAGGCCGCTGCCTCGCTGCCCTCTCGTCCGAACAGCGCGACCAGGTTCAGGACGGCGGGAAACTTGCGCTGCTCGGCGCCTGTACCCCGGTCAGGCCGGTCTTCGGCTGCATGGCCATCGTCGAGAAGGGCTATGTCGCGCGCATCCTCTGCGCCGACTGACGACGCGGTCGCGCCGCGCCCTTTCCCGGGCCGGGGAGCCTCATGGTAGCGCCTTCGCCAGCGCCGCGACCATGGCCTGCGGCTTGTAGCCGAGCTTCGAGGGTGTCAGGCCGAGCCGCACCACCACGAGCCGCTGCGATGGGATCACCGCCGTCGACTGGCCGTCATGGCCGAGGAACCAGAATGCGTCGGCGGGCAGGTCGAAGCCCTTGTCGGGATCCTCGCCGGGCGGCGTTCCCGCGTCGGGACCGTGCAGCCACACCTGGCCCTGCCCGTATTCGCCCTTCGCAGCCGCCGCCTCGGCGCGCATCATGTCGACGAAGCCCTCCGGCAGGATCCGCGTGTCATTCCAGACGCCGTTCTGCTCGATGAACAGGCCGAAGCGGGCCCAGTCGCGCGCCGTCGCATAGAGATAGGAGGAGCCGACGAAGGTGCCACGGGCGTCGGTCTCGAGGACCGCGCTGGTCATGCCGATCGGCTCGAACAGCGCGTGCCGCGGCCAGGCGAGCGCGTCGGCGCCAAGCGCGTCCTGCCATGCACGGGAAAGCATGACGGCGGTGCCGCTGGAATAGTTGAACAGCGTCCCCGGCGCCGAGACGGCCGGCTTGTCTTCGGCGAAGCCCGCCATGTCCGGCTCGAGGTAGAGCATGCGCGTCACGTCGGTGACGTCCCCGTATTCTTCGTTGAACTCGAGGCCGCTCGACATCGCCATGAGGTCTGCGACCTTGATCGCCGCGCGCGAATCCTCGGCCCAGGACGGGAAGACCGGCGCCTTGTCGAGCGAAAGCTTGCCGGCCTTGATCGCCGTGCCGACGATCGCGGCGTTCACGGACTTCGTCATCGACCATCCGAGCAGCGGCGTCTTCAGGGTGAATCCTTCGCCGTACCGCTCGCCGACGATGCGGCCGTTCTTGACCACGATCACGGCGCGCATGCCCGGCCCCGTCATCGCCGGATCGTCGAGGATCTTCACGACCTCGGGGTCTTGCGACGGATCGACGGCGATGCCCTCGGGCCAGATTCCCGTCGTGAGGGCGGCGGGCGTGTCGACGGCCGGCATCGGCGGCACCGCATCGAGGTCGCCGTCGGCGACCGTGGCGCAGCCGAATCCGTCATGGGCGACCGCCATCGAGCGCCCGAACACGCTGAGCAGGCCGGCCGTCACCGTCTTGCGTTCCTTGTCGACGTCGACGTCGATGAACTTCAGGATCGGATGGCCGGGCGCCTGCACGTCCAGTTCGAGCACGCGCTGCGCATCGCGGCCGGCGATGAAGACATTGGAGCAGACGATCTTTGCCGAATAGCCGGCGGCGACCCGAATCAGCGCCGGCGGCGCCAGGTAGAGCCACAGCGCCACGCCGGCAAAAAAGATGACCACGAGGATGAGAAGCCATCTCAAGACTTTGGAAATGACACGCATCACGTCCCCCGCCGCGTCCTCCGGTCTTTATTCCGGCCCCAGAAATGCCCGAATTGACCTGCCAGATTCCTATCACCTTTTTGACGCGATCAACGGAAAATAAACCCTGATCGCCGATCACCGATGGATGTCGTGCCGGAATCCTGCGTGACGGCAAGACGACTGTATTCTAGTGTTGCATGGGGATGGGATCCTGCGGGGGAGCACCACTTCTGCGGCCAGTCTCGAAGGAACGGCGATGCGGCGTCTCGCAGCCCTGATGCTCCTTGCGGCCCTCGGCGCCTGCTCGGCGATCGACTACGACATCGCGCCGCAGGCGACCTCCACGTCCGCTCCGTCGATGGTGTCGTCCTACGGCATGGTGGCGATCCGCGCGCCGCGTTTCGAAGACAACGACCCACACGATTGGACGGGCCGCACCCCGTGGCACTATGACGTCCACGGCATCGACGTGTCGAAGTATCAGGCCAGCGTCGATTGGGAAAAAGCACGAACCAGCGGCGTCTCCTTCGCCTTCATCAAGGCGACCGAGGGCGGCGACCGCGTCGACGACAGGTTCGCCGAGCACTGGGCGGGCGCAAGGCGGGCCGGCGTTCCGCGCGCGGCCTATCATTTCTACTATTTCTGCCGCCCCGCCGCCGAGCAGGCGGCCTGGTTCATCCGCAATGTGCCGCGCGAACGCGGGGCGCTGCCGCCCGTCCTCGACATGGAATGGAACCCGTCCTCGCCGACCTGCAAGCTCAGGCCGGACGCGGCGACGGTCAGGAGCGAGATGCGCACGTTCCTGCAGATCGTCGAGCGGCACTACGGCAGGAAGCCGATCATCTATACCTCGATCGACTTCTTCGACGACAACGGGCTTTCCGGCTTCAAGGGCTATCCCTACTGGCTGCGTTCCGTCGCCGGCCATCCGACCGACAAGTACGGCAGCCACCCCTTCACCTTCTGGCAGTACACCGGCACCGGCGTCGTACCCGGTATCAAGGGCAACGCCGACGTCAACGTCTTCAACGGCAGCGCCTCAGCCTGGGGCAAATGGCTGAAGGCGAACACGATTTGACGATCGTGCCCGCCCGTGTGCGCCGCCGCGTCGGGACCGCGGGCGCGCGTACGGCCGGGGTGCTGCCCGGCCTTCGCGGGACGCTCGCCGCGCTCCTTGTCGTCACGGCCTCCGTCCCGGCTACGGCGCAGCAGTGCGGCGGCGAGTTCGCCGCCTGGAAGGCGTCAATCGCGGCGGAGGCTTCGGCCGCCGGCGTCGGCCAGACCGGCCTCGACGCCCTCGCCGGCGCATCGATCGACCAGAAGGTGCTTGAACGCGACCGCGCCCAGGGCGTCTTCTCGCAGTCGTTCATCGAGTTCTCGCGCCGGATGATCAACGACTACCGGCTGAAGAACGGGGCCGCCAACCTCAGGAAACATGCCGATATCTTCGCCCGCGCCGAGCGCGAATTCGGCGTGCCGGGTCCCGTCATCACCGCCTTCTGGGCACTGGAGACCGATTTCGGCGCCGTGCAGGGCGACTTCCTTACGCTCAACGCGCTGGTCACGCTTGCCCACGACTGCCGCAGGCCAGAGCTCTTCCGGCCGCAGGTCGTGCCGCTGCTCACCCTGATCGACCGCGGCATCCTGCCGGCCGACGTGCGCGGCGCCTGGGCTGGCGAAATCGGCCAGACGCAGATCCTGCCGACCGACTATCTGCTGCGCGGCGTCGACGGCGACGGCGACGGCCGCGTCGACCTGCGCCGCAGCGTTCCCGACGTCATCATGACCACGGCGAACAAGATCCTGTCGCGCGGCTGGAAGGCCGGCCAGCCCTGGATCCGCGAGGTCCGCGTCCCCGACGACATGCCGTGGGACCAGACCGGCCGCACCAACAAGCTGCCGCTGGCGCAATGGAGCGCCTGGGGCGTCACGGAGCGCAGCGGCGCCCCGCTCGGCGACGGCGGCGGGCTTTTCGCCGGCCTCGTCCTGCCGATGGGCCGCAAGGGGCCGGCCTTCCTCACCTTCGACAACTACGACATCTATCTCCAGTGGAACCAGTCGGCGATCTACACGCTGACCGCCGCGCACCTCGCCGCCCGCTTCGCAGGCCAGCCCGTCTACGATCCGCGCGATCCGGAGCCCGGCCTCTCGCGCGACGAGATGAAGGCGCTGCAGACGAAGCTCGTGGCGCTTGGCTACGACGTCGGCGGCATCGACGGCATCCTCGGCGCCATGACGCGCGAAGCCGTCCGCGCCGAACAGAAGCGCCTCGGCCTCGCAATCGACGGCTGGCCGACCAAGGCGATGCTGGCGATGCTGTAAGGGGGCGCCACCGTCCCGGCACCGCCGGGGCGGAGTCCCTTGATAGCGGCAGTCCGCCACTCAGAAGTCTGCCGCGGGCGCCTCCGAATGCGACATCGATCCTTCGGCGACGAGTTCTACCAGCCATTCGCCAACAATCGACGATCCTTTGCCGGAAAGATGGTTGTCGTCGCGATAGTACGGCACGCCTTCTCTCGAGACGACGCATTCTTGGCTGTCCGTCCCGCACAGCGCATCGGCGGGATCAATCAGCCGGACCGGGAGGGTTGACGAGGCGAGCGCATCGAGACCGTCGTCAACCGGCGATCGGGGGATGAGGATGTCCACCGGTTTCCACAGGGCGGTCTCGCGATCGTAGAGCTGATCGATCGGATTGAACGTCAGTTGGGGTACGTTGCGCATGACGAAAACGTCCCTGCCGCGCCGGACCAACCGGCAAACGGTCTCCGCAACGGCGCTCTGGTATGGCGATCCGTCGACCCGTGCGCAGTCGTTCGCGTTGTCCGCTGTCCCTGCCGTGAAATAGCGTTCGTTCTTCCGATAGAAGGACCAATGGGCGGCGATGACGATCGGCGTAGTGCCCTTGGATTCGATCCGTTCGATATCCTTCTTCACGTCCGCCTCGCAGCGGCGGCCCTTGTCATCGCCGGGCGCATACGTCGTGCCGGACAGCGGTGGACACCCGGATCGGGAAATTACCACCGCGCTCATGTCGCGAGCTGCAAGCGCTTCGTCCAGTCCCGACCGCAGGACCTCGGCGTGACTGTCGCCCCACACGATCAGCGACGGTGAGGCGTCGGTGTTCCCGACCAGGCAGACACCACCGTCGCCGTCGCCGAGAAGCGCCTGCCACCGGCACTTCGACGCGTAGCGCTGCAGGCTCTGCATCGCCTCATGGAAGCCCCTCTCCGGTCCCTCGAAGCGTTGCAGCACGCCGCGGCTGGCTTGACCGTATGCCCCGGCGGCGACTAGGAGCGCCACCCCGAGGATCGCCATGCCGAAGACGGCCCACCGACCGCCGAAGCTCCTTCGCCGGAAGGGTGTCTCGACAATTCGCCACGACAAATAGGCAAGGCCGAACGTCGCGCCGATCAGAAGGAACTGGCGGGATGCGTCGAGCGTCGTCCCGGCGTGCAGGCGGGCGAACGAGAACAGCGGCTGATGCCACAGATAGGCGCCGTAGGAAACGAGCCCGATGCCGACCATCGGCCGGGTCGAGAGAAGGCGTCCGACCGCTGTCGAACCGTCGGCGAAGAGGATGAATAAGACGGCGCCGGCAATTGGCAGCAGCGCCGGGATGCCTGGGAAGGGCAGGTCTTCGCGATACGAGAATATCGCGACGACGATCATCGCCAATCCGGCGGAGGCAAGGACCTCCTTCACGGCGTCAGGCATTCTTCCGAGACCGGGATTCGCCAAAAGGGCGAGCGCCGCCAGTGCGCCGGCGAGGATTTCCCAGACCCTCGCGCCTGTGTGGAAGAAGGCGTTTTCCGGATAGGACACGGTAAGCCAGACGGCGAAACCGAAGGACGCCGCGAAGGCCAGCACCAGGACTAGGCCGAGGGACCGCAATCCAGCGCGGGCGATGAGCACGACCGCCAGCGGAGTGACGAGATAATACTGCTCCTCGATCGCAAGGCTCCAGGTGTGCAGCAACGGGAAAAGGCTAGGATCGGCGCCGAAATAGCCGGTCTCGTTGGCGAAGTAGAAGTTCGAGACGAACAGCGCCGTCGCCACGAGGCTCTCGCCGTAGTCGGTGAGCTCGTCCGGAAGCATCCAGCAAAGCGCAGCCAACGACGTCGCGATACAGACGGTGACGAGGGCCGGCAGGATCCTGCGCACACGCCGCTCGTAGAAACGCGCGGTGGAGAACACGCCCTCGTTGACGTCGCGCACGACCAGCGTCGTGATCAGGTAGCCGCTGATGACGAAGAATACGTCGACGCCCGCGAAACCGCCGGCGCACGGCGCGAATACAGCATGAAAAATAACGACCGCCAGAACCCCAACCGCCCGCAGCCCGTCGATCTCGCGACGATATTCCATAGCTGCAGAACTGGCCCCTTTCCTAGAATCGAACATACATGTGCCCGCTGCGTTTCCGAAAGCCGTTGCGTCGATGAAACGAGGTTGATCGGCTGGTCCCTACCCGCCCGCCTCGCGCTCTGGCGCCCCGCGCGCGCCTGTGCCAGCTTGGCCGGCGATGGAGCCGGCCATGACCAGCGACGCGGAGCAAAGACCGATAGGCATCGTCCCGGCGCTGGCGTTGCTGCTCGCCTGCCAGCTCGCCGGCGAAGTCCTCGTCACCGCCGTCAGGCAGGTCGTGCCCGGCGTCGCTTTCCCCGGCCCGGTGGTCGGCATGGGGCTTTTGTTCGCCTTCCTTGTGCTGCGCCGCGGCGCCGGCCGCTCGCTGGAGGCGACCGGCGGCGCGCTGCTGCGCAACCTGTCGCTACTCTTCGTGCCTGCCGCGGTCGGCATCGTCCAGCAGGGCGAGGTCATCGCCGCCTTCGGCCTGCCCCTGATTGCCGCGTTGCTCGCCTCCACCGTGCTGACGCTCGTCGTCACCGTCTACGTCTTCCTCGCCGTGGCGCGCCGGTCGGAACGGCGGAGGGGTTCATGACGCCGGAGATCGTGCAGATCTGGGTCTATCTCTCCGCCTCGCCGCTCACCTGGCTGACGGCGACGCTTCTCGCCTACTGGATCGGCGACGCCGTCTCGGCGCGCTTTTCCCGCCACGCGCTGGCCAATCCGGTGGTCATTGCCGCAGCGCTCCTCTCGGCCCTGCTCGTGGTCACCGGCACCGACTACCGCAGCTTCTTCGACGGCGCCCAGTTCGTCCATTTCCTGCTCGGCCCGGCGACGGTGGCGCTCGCCATCCCGCTCTACCGCAACCTTGCCACGGTGCGCCGCGCCGTCCTGCCGATGGCCGCGGCCCTCGTCGCCGGCTCGGTCACGGCCGCCGCCAGCGCCGTCGCCATCGCCTGGCTGTTCGGCGCCCCGCGCGAGGTGCTCGCATCACTCGCGCCGAAATCTGTGACCGCGCCGATCGCCATGGAGCTGGCGAAAAGCCTCGGCGGCGTGCCCTCGCTCACCGCCGTCCTGGTGATCGCCACCGGGATCACCGGCGCGGTCGTGGTGACGCCGCTGATGAACGCGCTGAAGATCCGCGACTACGCCGCGCGCGGTTTTGCCGCCGGCGTCGCCTCGCACGGCATCGGCACGGCGCGCGCCTTCCAGGTGAGCGAACTCGCCGGCACCTTCGCCGGCATCGCCATGGGCCTGAACGGCGCGCTGACCAGCCTGCTCGTGCTCTTCTGGCTGGCGCTGGCCGGCTGAGCGGGCTCAGAGCAGGCGGAACTCCTCCACCAGCCGGTCGAAGACGAGCCTGACGCGGCGGCTGGTATTCAGCTCGCGATGGGCCGCCAGCCAGGTCTCGAAGGTGAATGCCGGCAGCCATTCGGCGACGCGCCGCACCATCGGCTCGGCATCGCCGATGCGGGTCGTCATGACGCCGATGCCGGCCCCCTGCTTCGCCAGCTCCCAGTGCACGAGATGGGAGCCGCTGCGCAGCGGGAAGTTGCGCTCCGAAAGGTTCAGCCCGAGGCGCACAAGGCCTTTCAGGTAGGCTTCGTTGTCCTCGAAGCCGATGAAGTCGGCACCGGAAAGGCCCTGCGGCGTGCCGAGGTCGGGCGCGCGCTCGACATAGGACGGCGCCGCGTAGAGCCGCGCCTCGCCGTCCATCACCTTGCGCGCGATCAGCTCCGGATCAGTCGGCCTGAAACTGCGCACCGCGATGTCCGCCTCGCGCCGGCGCAGGTCGCGCACGCTGTTGCTGGCGACGACGTCGATGCGGATGCCGGGATGGTCGCGCCGCAGCCGCTCCACCATCGGCGGCAGCAGGAAGGCCGAGTCGATCTCGCTCGCGGTGACGCTGACGGTGCCCTCGATCGACTGCGACTGGCCGGTGGCGGCGAGCGAGACGCGGCTCGCCGCCTCGCCCATGGCGCGGACGTGCTCGACGAGTTCGAGGCCGCTCGGAGTCAGCGCCAGCCCCCGCCCGACGCGTTCGAAGAGGGCGATGCCGAGTTCCTTCTCCAGCGCCTCGACCTGCCGTCCGAGCGTCGGCTGGGTCATGCCGAGCGCCCGCGCCGCCGCCGAATAGGATCCCTCCTCGGCCGTGACGAGAAACGCCCGGGCCCTGTTCCAGTCGAAGGTGACGCTGCGCCAATCCATGCGGAAACGCATACTTCATAGACGGAATTAGTCAATTTCCATGCGCAGACCATGGATGTAGAAGCACCGCCAACGAAACGGCCGACGCCGACAACTGTCGGCTCACACCTCCGAGAGAACCATGACCTACGCCCCCGCCGCCAGCGCCGCCGCGCGTGAATCCGCCCGCTTCTGGGACCGCATGGCCGACCGCTATTCGCGTAAGCCCGTGCCCGACGAGGCCATATACCAGCGCAAGCTCGCCATCACCCGGGACTACCTGCGCCCGGACATGGACGTGCTCGAGATCGGCTGCGGCACCGGTTCCACCGCGCTCGCTCACGCCCCTCACGTCCGCCGCATCCGCGGCGTCGACCTCTCGTCGCGGATGGTCGAGATCGCCACGGCGAAGGCCCGCGCGGCGGGCATCGCCAACGTCTCGTTCGAGGCCGCCGCGCTCGACCAGCTTCCCGTCGGCGACGCCGGGCGCGACGCCGTTCTGGCGCTGAGCCTCTTGCACCTGATCGACGACTGGCAAGGCGCGGTGGCGAAGATCGCCTCGATGCTGAAGCCCGGCGGCCTGTTCGTGTCGAACACCGCCTGCCTCGCCGAAAACATGGCCTGGTTCCGCTTCGTCGCGCCGCTCGGCCGTCTCCTCGGCCTGATGCCGCTGGTCAGGATTTTCAGCCAGCGCGACCTCGAACGCAGCCTCGTCGCCAACGGCTTCGACATCGAGCACAGCTGGCGTCCGAAGGACGGCACGGCCGTGTTCATCGTCGCACGCAAGCGCGCCGCCTGATCGCGGGCGCAGGGGCGCGCCTGCGCTCACACGCGGTCGAAGCGATCCTTGTCGCGCGGCAGGAGGATCACCGCGGTGGCCAGGAAGGCGAAACCGAAGGTCACGCCGAACGACATCGCCAGGATGAACAGCGCCACGCCGCGCTGGCTGGAATGCATGACCAACTGGCCGAAGCCGCCGACGTTGAACCAGATCAGCCCGCCGGCGACCAGCCAGCCGATGACGACGCCGATCAGCGAATTGACGAGGACGAAGCGGATCAGCTTCGGCATCCGCGGCTTCCTGGAGCCATCCGGGTCAACACCCATGCTCATGCTCCCGCCATGGTTTCCAGGCTGGCAAAACCCTGCGGCGCGTCGCCCTCGTCGAAGGGCGTCGTTACCTCGACGAAGGTGTCGGGATAGAAGCCGTTGAAGCGGGTCCTGAGCGACAGCGAATAGGCGCCGATATGGCCGATCTCGACCCAGTCGCCGGTGTCCACCGTCTCCGGCAGCCAGAACGGCCGCGACAGGATGTCGACCGAATCGCAGGTCGCCCCGCAGACGCGGAACGGCACGATCTTCGTCTCGTCGCCGTTGCGCGTTCGGATCGCCGGATCGGGGATGAAGCGCGCCGGCAGCGTCAGCTTTCCCGTCCACGAATCGGACAGCGACGCCCAGATGCCGTCATTGATGTAGAGCCGCCTTCCCTTGCGCAGCAGCACCCTGACGATCAGCGAAAACGCCCGCGCCACGATGACGCGGCCGGGCTCGGCGACCAGCGGCATGTCGGCGAACTGGTATTCCTGGAGGTCGCCCCGCAGACGCGACATGATCTGCCCGAGCGAGGGCATCTCCGGCGCCTTGCTCCTCGGATCGTGGCCGAATTCGGCGGGAAAGCCGCCGCCGACGTCGAGTCCAGCGAGCGGGAAGCCGACGCGGTTGCGCACCCAGTCGGCGGAGGCCAGCGCCCGCTCGTAGGTGTCGGGATCCTCGATCTGGCTGCCGACGTGGAAGCACAGCCCCACGCGGTAGCCGGTGCGTTCCAGCCGCTGCGCCAGCTCGACCGCATAGGCCGGCCCGGCGCCGAACTTCTTCGACAGTTCGTAGGCAGCCGAACCCTTGGTCTGGATGCGCACGAAGACGGTGATCGCGCCCGGGTCGATGTCGAGGGCGCGCACGACGCGGGTGAGTTTCGTCACCTCGTCCTCGTGGTCGACCGCCACGACGCGGATGCCGTACTTCTCCAGCGCCAGGCGGATGTCGGACTGCGCCTTGACCGGGTGCATGTAGAGCATCTCGGCGTCCGCCGAGACGGCCCTCACCGCTGCGAACTCGCCGGGCGAGGCGACGTCGAAGGCGCTGACGCCGGCCTCGACCAGCGTCTTCAGCACCATCTGCTCGCCGTTGGTCTTCACCGCATAGGCGGTCTTGCCCGGAAACATTTCCATGAACCGGCGCGCATCGGCCTTCAGCACCTCTGGCCGGAAACAGTAGACCGGATCGTCCGGCCGCATGGCCAGCGCGGCGGCCCGCGCATTCTCGAATCGCTGCAATGGATTCTCCTTCTTGCTCGCCGCGCATTCTAGATAAGGCAGCCGCACGGCCATGTGAAACCGAAACCTTGCGGCCGGCTGTCGCGTTCCCGCCGCTGCATTGCTCCACCGCCGGGCGCTTCTTGCGGCAGGACGCGGAAATCGGGTGGCCGCCCGCTCCTTCCATGCATATTGCCCTTCCCACATCGGGGATGACGGAGAGACTGATGACCGCACCGACCACGGACCGCGCCGCACAGGCCATGTCGCTTCGCGACTGGACGATGCTCGTCCTGCTCGGGGCGATCTGGGGCGGTTCCTTCTTCTTCGCCCGCATCGCCGTGACCGAGATCCACCCGCTGGCGCTCGTGCTCTTCCGCGTCGCCATCGCCGGCGCCGCGCTCCACCTCTATCTCGCCGCGCGGGGCATATCCTTTGCGCTTGCCGTGCCCCACGCGGCGGGCTTCCTGCTCCTGGCCGTTCTCAACAACGTCATCCCCTTCTCGTTGATCTTCGCCGGCCAGACCGAGCTCGGCGCCGGGCTCGCATCGGTCCTCAACGCAACGACGCCGTTCTGGACGGCGCTGCTCGCCAGCCGGCTCACCGCCGACGAGAGGCTGACCTGGAACAAGGTCGTCGGCATACTGTTCGGCATCGCCGGCACCGCCGTGATGATCGGGCCGGACCTCGCTACCGGTCTCGGCGGGCCGTTGTGGGCCAAACTCGCGCTGATCGGCGCCTCGGTCTCCTACGCCTTCGCCCTGATGGTGGCGAGGCGCTTCCGCGCCATCCCGCCGGCGGTCATGGCCACCGCGCAGCTCACCGCCTCGACCGCGGTGATGATCCCCGTCGTGCTCCTCACCGTCGGCATGGACGGCCTGTTTTCGGCGAGCGCGCCGGTTTGGGCGGCCGTGGTCGGGCTGGCGCTCCTGTCGACCGCCTTCGCCTACATCCTCTATTTCGGTCTCGTCGCCTCGGCCGGCGCGACGAACGCCTCGCTGGTCACGCTGATCGTGCCGGTCAGCGCCATTCTGCTCGGCGTCGCCTTCCTCGGCGAGCGCCTCGATCTGGTCGAGATGGCGGGCATGGCGCTGATCGCGACCGGGCTGGTCACCATCGACGGCCGCCTTTTGCGCCGCCGTTGAACGGCCCGGCGCGCCGTTGTTGCGGGCCGAAACGCGATTTTACCCACAGCCGCAACAGGCGCAAAATTCCCTGCAATTCCAGTGCCAGATGGGCCGTGCGAGGTCGGATTTTTCACAATCGCGTCGCATTGCAGCATATTTTGCGCTTGCCTGTTGCCGAAACTCACCTAGACTCCAACGCATAGTCTGCAGAGGAGGCTATGACATGGGACTGACACGGCCAATCAACGCATTGATGATCTGTGCTGCGTTCGCTTTCATCGGAGCCCTCGTGATGGGGGTCCTGCCCTGAAACTCGGACAGACTGGAACTCTCAGGTAGACGGGAAGGCCGGGCGCAAGCCCCGCCGTTATGCTTGAACCGCTGGGGGCAGTTTAAGTTTACCCGTCCGACCCGCCAAACGCCCCGGCTTACCCCCAACCCCCTGAGGGAAGGT
>CAYJMY010000067.1:0-14948 GCA_964371125.1 uncultured Mesorhizobium sp.
AGGAGATCGTCATCGGCGCCTCGCCCTGCCCGTAGAGCTGGTGGAAGATCGGGCCAAAACGCTTCACCGCGGCCTTGATGTGCTCCAGGTGGATGGTGGCGCCGCCATAGACCACCCCGCGCAACGAGCCTACGTCGTCGCGCGGCCGGGCGTCGAGCATGCGCACGATCATCGTCGGCGCGACGAAGGCGAAGACGGTGATCGCCCGTTCGGCGACCGCGTCGAACACTTCGTCGGGCTGGAAACTCGGCCGGTCCCAGATGATGTTCTCGGCGCCGCGTACCAGCGAGGGGATCAGGTAGAGCCCGCTGCCGTGCGACAGCGGCGCGACGTGCAGAACGCGATCGTCCGCGTGGAAGGGAAAGATGTCGGCGAGGCAGTTGACCGTCGCGGCGACGAGGTTGCGATGGGTGAGCGTAGCGCCCTTCGGTCTTCCCGTGGTTCCGGACGTATAGAAGATCCAGGCAGGGTCGTCGGGGGCCGCATCCGCCGGAGGCAACACGTCACCCGGGAGCGACGGCAGGACGAAATTCTCGATAGCCACCATGCGCGGCGCGGCGCCGGCGGTAAAAGCCTCCTCGATCGCGCTGACGTGTTCGCGATGGGTCACGATCACCTTCGGCGCTGCATCGCCGGCGATCCAGGCGACCTCGCGAGGATGCAGCTTGGCGTTGACCGGCACGACGACCATGCCGGCGCGGATCGCCGCGAGCAGCAGAACCGGATACTCGAAGCCGTTCTTCAGGAAGAGCAGTACGCGGTCGCCGCGGCCGCAGCCGAGCGACCGGTAGAAAACGCCCACCGCCGCCGCGCCGGCGTCGAAGGCGGCATAGCTCAGCGACCGCCCGCCATGGGCGATCGCGGTCTGCCCGGAGCGTCGGCGGATCGCGTCGGCGAGCATGGAATAGAGGTTCATCGATATGCCCCGCTGATCTCCGGCAATATTCCCTCCCCCCGGCCGTCCGGCCAGAGGGAAGTCTGACGATCGAGCCGCCCGCTACTGCCCCCTGACGAGAACACGGTTCCTGAGGATACCGATACCCTCGACCTCGAGTTCGACGACGTCGCCGTGCTTGAGGAACTTCATGTGCTCCAGCCCGCAGCCGTTGCCGACCGTTCCCGAACCGAAGAACTCGCCGGGATGCAGCGTTTCCGAGCGTGAGACATGGGCGATCAGGTCCTCGAACTTCCAGTGCATGGTCGAGGTGCTGCCGCGGCCCCACTCCTCGCCGTTGACGCGGGCGATCATGGTCAGGTTGTAGGGATCCTTCAGCTCGTCGGCGGTGACCAGGCATGGGCCCATGGCGTTGCCATTGTCGAAGTCCTTGCCCTTCGCCGGGCCGAGTTGCCCCCCCATCTCGATGGTCTGCGCATCGCGTGCGGAAAAATCGTTGAAGATGGTGTAGCCGTAGATGTAGTCGCGCGCCTTGTCGCGTGGGATGTCGACGCCCTTCTTGCGCACGTAGAAGCCGAACTCGAGCTCGAAGTCCATCAGCTTGGAATAGCTCGGCCAGAGCACGTCCTGGTCTGTGCCGATCACCGAGAAGCGGTTGGCCTTGTAGTAGATCGGCTGCTCGTAGAAGATCTTCGGCACGGAGAGCACGCCGGTCCGCTCGAACTCCTTCATCGTCGCTTCGGGATCGGGCGTGGCGTTGGCGCGCACCACGCGCGCCCCCGCGAAGGACTGCTTGAGGTGGGTCTCGAAGCACAGGCAGTCGCGGATCTGGACCGGCACGGGAACCGGCGCCAGCAGGCGGATGTCCTTCCGGGAAAAGGCGCCCTTGCGACCCTTCTTGACCGTTTCCTTTGCCCGCTCGAGCCCCTCGTCGCCGGCCTCGATCAGGTCCTGCACCGACTTGAAGGCGGCGAAGCTCTTGCCGAACGCCTCCTTGTGCGCTTCGGCGAGGTCGACGATCTTGCGGTCGCCGTCGACGAGTGCGCCGGCACGCGGCTTTCCCTTCCGTTCATAGGTTACGAGCTTCATCGGTCTCCTCCCGTTAATACCGTCCGGCTCGCTGTCGGGCCGGAGACAATCGGCTATTCCTTCTTCGCGGCCGGTTGCGGGCGCGCATGAAGCAGCGCCGCCTTGAACAGGGCGACCAGGTACGTGGCGGTGGCCATCTCGTCCTCAGGATCGCAGCGTCCACCAGATATCCGGCTGATGCGCCCGGTGTCCGCCATGGCGTAGACCATGGCGCCGAGCATCGCCTGATAGCCCCAGTTGACCTCCTCGATCGTCCGGTCCGGCAAGGCGCGGTGCAGTGCATCAAGGACCTTGTAGGCGATCGGATCGAAGAACTCGGCGATCACCTTGCGGTTGTGCGACTTGGGGTCCGAGACCTCCCGCGCCAGGATTCGGGAATAGCTCGAGTTCTTCTCGGTGCTTCTCATGTGCAGGTTGGGCACCAGCACGGCCTTGACGATCATCTCGACCTTTCGCTCCGTGTCGGGCTCCATCTCGGCGAGCCGCAGTCCGGCGAGTCGCTGGTCGACGATCATCGGCGCGCGCATCTCGAAGATGGCGCGGTAGAGCCCTTCCTTGCTGCCGAAATGGTAGTTGATCAGCGCCACCGGCACGTCGGCGCGCAGCGCGATCTGGCGCACGGAAACGCCGTCGAAGCCATGATCGGCGAACTCCGCCTCCGCGGCCTCGACGATCCTCGCCCGCGTCGCCGCGGCGTTGCGATGCGTCGTCTCGGCGACAGCAACTTTCTGATCCTGCTGGATTTTTCGTACTTTGGACATGTCCGCCAGACGAAGCTTTGTGCGCCGAGGAACCCCGACGCGGCAAACGAATTGAACGGCATATCAAAGTTCTTGTCAACTTGTTCAAATCTGCTACCGTTCGTTTCACGGACCGGCTGGCAGGGAGAGTGCCGCTCGTCTGCAATGGGAGGAAAAGGATGTATCGCAACGCATTGTTGGGCGGCGTCGCCGCCCTTGCCATCGCGCTGGGCTCGGGGCCCGTCTCGGCGCAGGAGGCGCTCAACCTAACCATCGCCACCGGCCATCCGGAGGTCTTCCTCTGGGTGAAGCACGTCAAGGCGACCTTCATCCCGACGGTCGATGCCGAACTCGCCAAGACGGGCAAGTACAAGGTCAACTGGACCGAGGGTTACGGCGGCACGATCGTCAAGCTCGGCTCCGAGGTCGAGGCCTTCCAGCAAGGCATCATCGATGTCGGCCAGATGAGCGGCGTCTTCAATCCGGCGACGATGGGCTTGCTCAACCTGACCTACGCCATGCCGTTCGGACCGGCCGACGCGCGCGGCGTGACGACCGCAGTCGAAAAGGCGCTGACCGAGACCGAAGGCGCGCTCGACAAGCTGCAGGAGACGACCGGCGTCGTCTATATCGGCGGCGGCATCGCCATCGACGACTACAACATCGCCTCGACCAAGTCGCTCGCCAAGATCGCCGACATGAACGGCGTCAAGCTCGGCGGCGCGGGCCCGAACCTCGCCTGGCTCGCCGGTACCGGCGCCGTCGGCGTGCAGGGCTCCTACGTGACCTTCTACAACGACATCAAGACGGGCGTTTACGACGGCAACATCGGCTGGATGACCGCCAATGTTCCGGCGAAGCTCTACGAGGTCGCGCCCAACTGGAACATGACCCACTTCGGCGCCATGTACATCGGCGGCATGGGCGTCTCCAGGCAGCAGTGGGATACGTTCGACGACGAGGTGAAGGCGGCGTTCCGCACTGCCGCGGCGGCCTATACGAAGGCCTATTTCGACGAGCAGGAAACCCGCTACGAGGCGGCGAAGAAGACGTTGGTCGATGCCGGCGGCAAGATCGTCGAATTCGACGCGGCCGAGCGGTCGGCCTGGATCAAGGCGCTGCCGAATCCGTCGGCCGCATGGATGAAGGCGGCGGAAGCGCGCGGCGAGCCGGCCCGGAAGGTGCTCGAGGCTTACCGCGACAACCTGAAGGCTGCCGGCTTCACCTACGAGCGGGACTACCTCGCGGAGTGATCCTCCCGCGCGGCGCTGGCCGCGCAACCGGATCCCCTCCGGCCGCGCCAGAGGGGATCCGGCACTACCGAGCCGAACGCGTCACTGGAGAGAGCCGCCATGGCGGGCGAGTCCGCTATTCCGCGCGAAGATGCGCCACCCGCTGCTTTGCCCGCCGGTCCGTTCGCCCGGCTGATCGGCGTCATGAACGCCGCCGGGACGGTCTGGATCCTCGGACTGATGGTGCTGATCAACGCGGACATCTTCGGCCGCGGGGCGCTCAACGCCCCGATCGCCGGCACGCCGGAACTGGTATCCTTCTCCATCGTCGGCATCGTCTTCCTGCAACTCGCCCACACGCTGCGCTCCGGCTCGATGACGCGCTCGGACGTGCTTCTCAACGTCCTGCAGCGCCGCGCGCCGCGCCTTCGTTTCGGGCTGCTCGCGCTTTTTCACCTCGCCGGCGGCCTGCTGATGTTCCTGATCGCCTGGAAGTACTGGCCGAGCGTTTCGCAGGCATGGCAACACCCCGAACGCAACTTCATGGGCAATCCGGGGTTCTTCACGATCCCGCTGTGGCCGCTCTACATCCTGGTCTTCCTCGGCATCGTCGCCACCGCCATCCAGTTCGTGCTCATGGCGTGGAACGATATCCGTTCGCTGACGGAGCGCGCGCAATGAGCGGCGTCGGCATCGCCTTCCTGTCAATCGCGGCCATGCTGGTCCTGATCTATTCGGGCATGCATGTCGCCATCGCGCTGATCCTGCTCTCCTTCGTCGGCGTCTGGGTGCTTCGCGGCAATTTCGACATCGCCTCGAACATGCTGGTGCTGGCCTTCAAGGACTCGATCAACGATTACCTGTTCGGCGTCGTGCCGCTGTTCGTGCTGATGGGCCTGCTCGTCGCGGTCGCCGGCATCGGCCGCGACACGTTCGAGGTCGCGGCCCAGGTGTTCCGCAGGATCGTCGGCGGGCTGGGTATCGCCACCGTCGCCGCGAACGCGGTCTTCGCCGCCATCACCGGCATTTCGATCGCCTCGGCCGCCGTGTTCACCAAGGTCGCCGTGCCGGAGATGATCCGCTACGGCTACACGCCGCGCTTCGCCGTCGGCGTCGTCGCCGGCTCGTCCGTGCTCGGCATGCTGATCCCGCCGAGCCTGCTGTTCATCCTCTACGGCGTACTGACGGAACAGTCGGTCGGTTCGCTGTTCATCGCCGGCGTGCTGCCGGGCATCCTGTTGTCGCTGGTCTACTGCGCCGGCATCTTCGCCATGGGCCGCTGGTGGCCGTCGTTCATCGGCGGCCCGAGGGAACAGAACTGGGACACCTCGCAGGACATGGGCCTGGCCGAGATGACCAACAAGCTCGCCCCGATCGTGATCCTCGTCGCGCTGGTGCTCGGCGGCATCTACGGCGGCTACTTCACGCCGACCGAGGCCGGCGCGGCGGGTGCGCTGGGTGCGCTGTTGATCTCGCTGGCGAAGCGCCGGCTCACATGGGCGAGCTTCTGGCAGGTGCTGGTCCAGACCGGCCACACCACCTCGTCGATCTGCTTCCTGATCATCGGCGCCAGCCTCTATTCGCGCATGCTCGCCATGTCGGGCATGCCCGGATGGCTGGGCAACTGGGTCGTCGAATCCGGCATGGGCGTGACCGGCATCCTGATCGCGCTTCTGTTCGTCGTCATCCTGCTCGGCACGATCCTCGACTCGGCCTCAATCATGCTGCTCACGCTGCCGATCGCCCTCCCGATCCTCGCCAGCACCGGCGTCGACCTGATCTGGCTCGGCGTGCTGGTCATCCTGGCCGTCGAGATCGGCCTCCTGACGCCGCCATTCGGCATCGCGGTGTTTGTCGTCAAGGCGACGCTCGGGCCGACGAGCCCGGTCACGCTCGGCGACATCTTCGCCGGGGCGGCGCCCTTCGCGGCGATGATGTTCCTTGTCCTCGTGATCGTCTTCCTCTTCCCGTGGCTCGCCACGGCACTCATCTGACACAGGGAAAAGTTCCGATGGCCAAATGGCAATACACGAAAGGCATGCATGACCTCGGAAACGGCTGCTACGCCTATCTCGTCCCCGACGGCAGCTGGGGCTGGTCGAATGCCGGCCTGGTCGTCGACGGCGACGCGACCTTGATGGTCGACACCCTGTTCGACCTGAAGCTGACCGGCGAGATGCTCGATGCCTACCGCGCCTCGATCCCCGCAGCCAAGAAGATCGACATCCTCGTCAACACCCATGCCGACGGCGACCACACCTTCGGCAACCAGCTCGTCGAGGGCGCGCGGATCATCGCCACGCAGGGCACCGTCACCGACTTCGCCCGGTTCGACCCGGCCGTGGTGCAGAACATCTGCCTGAACGCCGAGCAGTTCGGCAGCGCCGCCGTGTTCATGCGCGAATGCTTCCGCCCCTTCGATTTCTCCGGCATCACGCTGACCCCGCCGACCGAGACCTTTTCCGGGACCATGGACATCATGGTCGGCTCGAAGAAGGTCCAGCTGATCGAGGTCGGCCCGTCGCATTCGCTCGGCGACGCGCTGATCTACGTGCCCGACGACAAGGTGCTCTATACCGGCGACATCCTGTTCACCGGCGGCACGTCGATCGCCTGGTACGGGCCGGTGAAGCGCTGGATCGACGTCTGCGACCGCGTGCTCGACATGGATGTCGAGACGATCGTGGCCGGCCACGGCCCGATCTCGACCAAGGACGACGTCCGCGACCTGCGCGACTATCTCCAGCATGTCACCGACGAGGCGCGTCCGCTTTGGGAAGCAGGGATGGACTACCTCGCCGCGTCCTACAAGGTCGACCTCGGCAAGTGGAAGGATCGCGAGGACGCGGAGCGCGTGCTCGTCACCGTCCAGACGCTGTTCGACGACTTCGATGACGCGCCGCAGCGTCCCGTGCGCCCGCCGATCCCCTACTTCGCCGAGATGAAGAGCTTCCGCCACCACCTCGGCCGCGGCCCGGTCCACGAAGCATACTGCAAGGCCTGCGGCCTGAAGCACGACGCCTACTGAGAGGCACCATGTCGCGCCTCCCAACGATCGGATTCGTCGGCCTCGGCGCCATGGGGGCGCCGATGGCAGCGCGCCTGCTCGGTGCCGGCATCCAGCTCAGCGTCTGGAACCGCACGCCGGAGCGCGCGGCTCCGCTCGTCGCTGCCGGTGCCCGCCTGGCCGCGACACCGAGCGAGGCGGCCGCCGGCGCCGATATCATAATCTCCGTGCTGTTCGACGATACGGCGGTTTCGGCCGTCTCCTTCGGCGAAGGGGGCCTTGTCAAGTCCATGCGCCCCGGCGCCATCCATCTCTCCTGCTCGACGATCTCGGCGATACTCGCCGACCGGCTTGAAGAGGAGCACCGGAGCCGCGGTCAGCATGCCGTCTCAGCGCCGCTGCTCGGCAGCGCGGCGATGGCCGCCGCCGGCACGCTCTACCTCGCGACCTCGGGACCGGCGGAAGCGATCGGGCGCCTCGGTCCCGTCTTCGCCGCGCTGGCGCAGAAGACGCTCGTCGTCGGCGAGCGGCCCCGCCACGCGGTCGTCGCCAAGCTCGCCAACAACTTCCTGCTCTTCGCCGTCACCGAGGCGATCGGCGAGGCGCTGGCGCTGGCCGAGAAATCCGGCGTGCCGCGCGCAGCGATGGCGGAACTGATGTGGGAGACCGATTTCGGCCGGCGCATCTTCGCCGTCTACGGGCGCAAGGTGCTCGACCGCGCCTTCGAGCCGGCGACCGCGCCGGCACGGCTGGCGCTGAAGGACCTCGACCTCGCTTTGTCGCAGGCCGCGGCGAGCGGCACTTCGATGGCGGCGGCGGGCTTCCTGCGCGATCGGCTGGCCGAGACGATGGCGCGCGGCTGGGGCGAGCTCGAATTCGCGGCGGTCTCGCTGCTCACCGACGCAGAGAGCGGCCTGCCGGTCCCGCCCGGCCGTGCACCGGCGAAAGGCGACCAATCGACCTGAATTCGATTTCGCCGGCTCCTCATACGGGGCGTAGACGCGGAACAATCGATTGTTTAGACAAGCGCTGCATTTTCCGGCGGCGACGGTATATCGTCGCGCGGCTTTGAGATTCGCAGGGAGGCGTCGTTGTCGGGCATCAGCGTTCTGGGCGGCGAGTACGACTACATCGTCGCGGGCGCGGGCTCGGCGGGCTGCGTGCTGGCCAACAGGCTGTCGACCGACCCGAAGAACCGCGTGCTCCTCCTCGAGGGCGGCGGGCGCGACAACTGGATCTGGTTTCATATCCCCGTCGGTTATCTTTTCGCCATCGGCAATCCGCGGGCCGACTGGCTGTTCAAGACCGCGGCCGAGCCCGGCCTCAACGGCCGCGCCCTCGCGTATCCGCGCGGCAAGGTCCTCGGCGGCTCCTCGGCCATCAATGCCATGATCTACATGCGCGGTCAGGCGCGCGATTACGACGGCTGGCGGCAGATGGGCATGACCGGCTGGGGCTGGGACGACGTTCTCCCCTTCTTCCTCAAGCACGAAGACCACCAGGACGCAAACGGCCCGTTCCACCGTTCCGGCGGCGATTGGCGCGTCGAGCATCCGCGCATCCGCTGGGCAGTCCTCGACCGGCTGCGCGACGCCGCCGAGCAGGCGGGTATTCCGCGCATCGACGACTTCAACACCGGTGACAATTCCGGCTCCTCCTATTTCCAGGTCAACCAGAAGCGCGGCCGCCGCTGGAGTGCGGCGCGCGGTTTCTTAAAACCCGTGCTCGGGCGGCCGAACCTGCGCGTCGAGACCGGTGCAGTGGTCGAGCTCGTCGAAATCGAGGACGGCCGCGCCCGACGGATCGTCTATGTCAAGGACGGCCGCCGCCTCACGGCTACTGCGCGTGGCGAGATCGTGCTGTCCGCCGGCGCGGTCGCCTCGCCGGTCATCCTCGAACGCTCCGGCATCGGTCGTCCCGAAATCCTCAAGGCCAACGGCGTCGAGCCCGTGGTCGACTTGCCCGGCGTCGGCGAGAACCTGCAGGACCATCTGCAGATCCGCCCGATCTACAAGGTCAGCGGCATCCGCACACTCAATGGCGACTACAAGAATCTCTTCCGCCGCGCCATGATGGGCGTCGACTACGCGCTGCGCCGGCGCGGGCCACTGACCATGGCGCCGTCGCAGATGGGCGCCTTCGTCCGCACCGCACCCGAATACGAGACCGCCAACATCGAGTTCCACTTCCAGCCGCTGTCGCTCGACAACTGGGGCGACGGCCTGCACCCGTTCGAGGCCTTCACCGCGAGCGTCTGCAACCTCAGGCCGACAAGCCGCGGCTCGCTGCATCTCGCCGGCCCGGACGCAGCGGCGCAGCCCGAGATCCGCCCCAACTACCTGTCGACGGAAGAGGACCGCCGCGTCGCGGTCGAATCGCTCAAATGGGCGCGGCGCATCGTCGCGCAGCCGGCGATGGCGCCCTACCGGCCTGAAGAGTACAAACCCGGCGCCCATGTCGCCTCGGACGCGGATCTGCTCGTCGCGGCGGGCGATCTCGGCACGACGATCTTCCATCCGGTCGGCACGGCACGCATGGGCCCCGACGGCGACAAACGCGCCGTCGTCGATGGCCGCCTACGGGTGCGCGGCGTTTCCGGCCTGCGCGTCGTCGACGCCTCGGTGATGCCGACGATCACGTCCGGCAACACCAACTCGCCGACCATCATGATCGCCGAGAAGGGCTCGGCGATGATTCTCGAGGACGCGCGCGCCGCAGGCTGACGGCCCGCCGTCAGGCGAGATGCGCCAAACGAGCGTCGGGAAAATGCGCCAGCGTGCGCTCGATCTCCTCGCGCGACATCAGGCAGAAGGCCGTGCTCAGCCCGTCGGCCAGAGCCGCCGTCCTGGCAACCACAGACACCAGCCGCCACGCCGGCGCGGCCGGCTGCCCGCTGCGCGGGTCGAGGATGTGCCCCACCCTGCCCTCGGCGTCGAAGGCCGTGCCGAGCGGCGCCGAACTCGCCAGCGCCGCGTCACGCAAGTCCATCGAACCGGCAGGCTTTCCGCTGCCGCCGTCGAAAGTGACCGGCCACGCGCCGCCGTCGGGATTACCGCCAAGCGCGCGCAGTTCGCCGCTGTTGACCAGCACGTCTGTCAGTCCCTCGGCGCGCAGCAGCGCCGCGACGCGATCGGCGATGTAACCCTGGGCGATGCCGTTGAGCGTCAGCGCCATGCCCGGCCGGACGAACGCGATCTGCCCCGTTCCGGCCGAAACGCCCGCCCAGCCGACGCGTTCGAGCGCCCGGCCGATCGTTTCCGCATCCGGCGCCCGCCCGTCGGCAAAAGCTTCCGCATAGGCCGCCCACAGAGGCTGGACGGTCGGGTCGAACAGTCCCCCCGTCGCCGCGTTGAGGACAGCGCATTGACCGAGCAGTTCGAGGAGTTCGAACGGCGGTGCATCGAGCCGCCCGTCGGCGTTCAGCCGGCTGAGCGCCGAACCGCCCCGATAGAGGCTGAAGATGCCCTCCAGCCGCTCGATTTCGGCAACGCAGATTTCGATGATGCGGTCAGCCTCGGCGTGGCGCAGCGTGATCGACGCCTCGGCGCCGAGCGCGACGCCGCGCCAGCGGGTCAGCGGCGGCTTCTCCGCCCGCGCGTCGAAGGGAAGTCCGCCGATGGCGGCCCCCAGCGCCGCGGCCGAGATCGCCACGAAGCGGCGGCGGTTCATGGTGGCGAAACCCTGTTTCACTGGTTCTGCTCCGTTTCGGGAGGGAGGAAGTTGCCGTCGGCGTCGGTGACGAACTCCACCGGCGCCAGCACGTCTTCGTCGGCGATCGCGGCCAGGTCGCGGATCTCGCCGCCGTTCCTGGCAACAAAGGCGTCCGCCTTGTCGCGCGCGGAAAACGGCACGAGCTCCGGCGCGCCCATGCCGCCGGCGATCCGCGATCCGACCACGAACAATGCCTTGTCCGCGGGAATCCAATTGTCGACGCCGGGTACTTCCCAGCTCGCCGCCGGCGCCCCCATGTCGGAGACGTAGACCATGCGGATCGCGTGCGACTGCTCCGGCATGCGCTGGTAGGCGATGGCGTCGCGCACCTGGCTGAAGAACAGCGGTTCCCCGATCCCGTCGAGATGCACCTGCGCCTTCGGGCCCGGGTGCTCGGTGAGGTTCATCTGGCAGTAGTGGCCGAGCGCCTCCTCGGTCATCGTTACCGCCTTGGGGATGGAGGCCGTGGTGTCGTTGCTGCAGCCGGCGACTGCGAGCAGCGCGGCGATGACGATCGCCTTCGTTCTCATGGCGTTACCCTCCGGAAGGCGGCGACCGCGGCGAAGAACGCCGCCGCTGGCCAGAATAACAGCGAGGCGAGCGCATGGACGGGCGGGATCGTGTTCGCCGCTCCGGCGATGCCGGCCGCCGCCGCCGTCGCCTCGGAGGCGGCGAGATTGTAGAGCCGGAACGCGTCGGCAGGATTGGCTAGGATCAACCACGGGAAGACCGCGGTGGTGAAGGCGCCGCCGCCATCGGCGACCACGCCGGCGAGCAGGCCGAGGTCGTAGAGCACGATGAACACCAGCCACAGGCCGATGGCGAGACCGGCCGCGGCACCCGGACGCCTTGCCACGGCCGAGATCGCATAGGCGAGGCCGAGGAAGGTCGCGCCGAGCAGTAGCGACGTCCAGAACAGCCGCACCAGCGCGGGAAAGCCCTCGGCGGCGCGCGGGTCCATCCACATCGCCGCCCCGGCTGCGATGCCGTAGCCGACGCCGACGGCGATGGCGAGAGTTGCCAGGTGAGCGGCGAACTTGCCCGCCAGGATTTCCGGCCGCGACACCGGATAGGTGAGCACGAGCGGCAGCGTGCCGCGCTCGACTTCGCCGGCGACTGCATCGAACGCCATCAGGAGCGCCATGAGCGGCACCAGATAGACGGCGAGGCTGGTCAGGCTCGCGACCGTGACCGACAGCTTGTCTGCGCCGAGCTGACCGGTCGGCGCGCTTCCTGCGGCCGACAGCACCAGGGCGAACAGCGCCATCATGACGACGGCGATCGTCACCCAGCGGTTGCGCAGCGCGATACGGAATTCCGAACCGGCGATTGCCGCGATGCGGTTCATGACGGGACCCTCGCGCTGAAGTGGGCGTAAATGTCTTCGAGGCTTGGCGGAATGACGTGCACGTCCTCGACCAGGCTGCCGAGTTCGGCGATCTGCCCCAAGCGGGCGAGCTTCTCGTCGTGGCCGCAGACGAGGTCGACCCGCGTGCCGTTGTGCCGCTCGCCCGACAGCCGCCTGGCCACCTCGTCGGCTGCTTCGGGACGCGCCGAGACTTGGAGATGGATCGGCAGGGCCGCTACGCGGCGCAGGTTCGACAGCGTGTCGTCGGCCACCAGATGGCCGCGGCTGAGGATGGCGATGCGGTCGGTCCGCGCCTCGACTTCGGTCAGCGCGTGGCTTGACAGCAGGATCGCTGCACCGGTCTTCGCCAGTTCGTCGAGGATCGCGTAGAACTCGCGGCGCGAGACGGGATCGAGGCCGCTGGTCGGCTCGTCGAGGACGAGCAGCCGCGGCCTGCCGATCAGCGCCTGGGCAAGACCGACGCGCTGGCGCATGCCCTTCGAATAGGTGCCGATGCGCCGTCGGCCCGCCTCGCCCAGCCCGACCCTCTCAAGCAGGCCTTCGGCGCCGCGGGGGTCCTCGCCGCGCAGGCGCAGGTAGCAACGCAGTTGCTCGAGGCCGGTGAGCGCGGGGTGGAAGGCGACGTTCTCCGGCAAGTATGCAGTCAGCGCGCGTGCGGCATGGCTCCCCGGCCTCGCCTCGACGACGCGGATCTCGCCGCTGTCGGCGGGGATGAGCCCAAGCACGATCTTCATCAGCGTCGACTTGCCGGCGCCGTTATGGCCGAGTAGCGCCACCCGTTCGCCGGGCGCGACCGCCAGCGACACGGAAGACAGCGCCGTATTGCCGTCGAAGGTCTTAGTGACCTGCGACAGGGTCAAGGTCTGCATCGTTTGTCCTTTCGAGCAGCCACGCCGGTTGCGCGGCTGCCTCCATTTCGGCGATCCGCGCGGAGACGGCGATTTCCGGAGCGGTCATCAGCGGATGGCTGTCGATCACGCCGCCGGGAAGAATGGCGGGGAACGTCGCCTGGCTCCAGCGCACCAGTTGCACCGCGGGAGAGCCGAGCAGCAGCTTGGTGGCGGGTTGCGACCACAAAATGTGGTCCATCAGGTCGTTGGGGCGGAACGGGCTGTCGGCAAAGCGGTCGCCGTCGAGATCGAAGGCCGGGTGGTCCGACCAGTAATTTCCCCGCCCTTCGTCGCTCCATTCGATGTAGCGGGTCCCGACATACTTCACCTGGTTGCGGTTACCGATGAAGGCGTTGCCCGATAGCCGGTTGCGCTCCGAACCGGCGGTGAAGTGGATGCCGATCTCGCAGTTCTCGAAGCGGTTGCCGACAATGGCGTTGCGGTGGGCGTTGTAGATGAAGGTGCACTTCTCGGTGCCGCCGCGCACGAGGTTACCGCGCATGTCGACGTTGTTGGCGTAGTTGAGCATGAAGCCGTGGGCGCGATCGCGCAGCGACAGGTTGTCGTGCACGACGATGCGGCTGGAGAACATCAGCGCGAAGCCGAGATGGTTGCCGATCGAGACGTTGCCCGAGACCTCGCCGTCGTTGGTGTACATGTAGTGGACGGCGAAGCGCAGGTCGCGGAACAGGTTGTTCCGATACGTTCCCTTACTCGACGCGTTGGAGAAGATGCCATCGCGGCCAAGGCTGATGTCGTTGCCCTCGATGACCGTGCCCGGCGCCTTCCACACGTAGACGCCGTTGCCGCGGTCGTTCATGCGGTGGTCGGTGCGGCCGACGATCGTGTTACCCCGCACGAGGCTGTCCAGCGCGCCATGGACGTCGACGCCGTGCAGATTGCCGACGATGCGATTGTCCTCGATCCGCGCGCGGATCGCCGGGGGAAGCAGGCGAACGCCGGAATCGATACCCTGGTGCGAGCTTCCCGAGCCGCGGATTTCCAGCCCGCGGACGGTGACGTCCTCGCCGGTGACGACGATGACACTTCCGGTCCCATGACCGTCGATAGTCGCCCGACCGGCCCCGTCGAGGGTAACGGGGCGGTCGAGCAGCACCGGGCCGTCATGACGGCCTGGCTCGAGCAGCAGGACGTCGCCGGGCTGGGCCTCGGCGACGGCCTTGACGAGCGCCCCCGGCTCCGCCGGCACGACGCGCTCGCCCGCCATCGCCACCGCGGATACGGCAGCGATCACGAGCGCGGCGAGCGCCGCACTGAGGAGCCGGGAGCGCGCCATGTCAGGCGGCCTTCGGTTCGACGAACATGCGGCCGCGCATCTCCATGTGGAGCGCGTGGCAGAACCACTGGCAGTAGTACCAGTAGACGCCGGGCTTCGCCGCCGTGAAAGTGATCGAAGCCGTGGCCTGCGGCGCGACCTCCATGGCGACGCCGTGGTCGCCCATGCAGAAGCCGTGGGTCAGGTCCTCGACGTCGTCCATGTTGGTCACGTAGACCGTCACCTCGTCGCCTTCCTTCACCGTGAACTTCTCCAGGCTGAAGGCCGGCGCGACAGAGTGCATGTAGACGCGCACCTTGTTGCCGTCGCGGATGACGTCCGCACCCCAGTCGAGGTCGACGCCGTCGGCCTTGGCCTGCTGGCGGGCGTCCTCCCACATCGGGTCGTTACGGTCCCAGACGTGCACCGGATTGACCTTCGAGCGATGCACGAGGATGGAATCGTGCGGCTCGGCGAAGGTCGGGCCGTCATGGACGAGCGTCAGCTTGTTGCCCTCGATGGTGAAGAGCTGCTCGTTCTCCGGCTTCAACGGACCGACATTGAGGAACCGGTCCTTGGAGAACTTGTTCATCGAGATGTAGAAGTCGGCCTTGGCGTCGAGCGTCTCGCCCTCCGAGGTCGAGTTGTGACCCGGCTGGTAGTGCACGTCGGTCTTCGACAGGATCGGATCGACGTTCTCGCCCGCATAGGCGCGGACCGCCTTCTCGATGTTCCATTG
>CAYJMY010000067.1:14958-21642 GCA_964371125.1 uncultured Mesorhizobium sp.
CCACTGTGCCACCTGGCTGTCGATGAACAGCGTCGTGTAGGCGTTGCCCTGCCCGTCGAAGGCCGTGTGCAACGGCCCGAGCCCGAGTTGAGGTTCGGCGACCACGACCGACCGCGGGTCGGCGCCGTCGTAGAACACCGCGTCGAGCTTGCGCACGTCGATCACCGACACCGTCGGCGACAGCTTGCCGCCGATGCACAGGTGAATCTTGTCGGGCGCCATGTTGCAGCCGTGCGGGTTGTTCGGGATCGGGATATAGCGGGTGTAGTTCTTGTTCTGGCCCTTGCGGCCGTCGATCACCTTGACGCCGTTCAGTTCCTGGAAGTCGCCCGCGGCGATGCCCTTCTCGATCTCCGCGATGTTGAAGACGACGACATGATCCATGTCGGACGCCGTCATGTCGGCGAGCGTCATGCCCATCTCCGAGTTGTAGCTCGTCGAGAAGGCGTACTTGCCGTCATAGTCGGCGTCGGTGTTGTCAAGGTTGCCCGTGACCATCACCTGCCACGCGACCGTCATCTCGTCGGCATTGATGGCGGTGTAGAAGTTCACGTACTGCGACGGATCGTCGAGGACCTTGCCGTCGTTGACCATCGGACCCTCGTCCTCGCCGTTGGCGAACACGTAGTTGGTCCGGGGCCACTTCTGCGGACGCATGCCGTGGATGGCCTTGGCATTCGGGATCTCGAGGATCTTGTCCGTCTTCATGACGTCGCAGCGCACGCGGGCGACCCGCGTGTTGGCCTTGTCGTTCATGAACAGGTAGCGGCCGTCATACTTGCCTTCGGTGAACGACATGTGCACGTGGTGCAGGTCGCCGTTGTCGTGGACCTTCTTGCCGTTGGCAGCCAGGTACTTCCTGGTCTTCTCCGTCATGCCCTCGGTCAGGACCTTCAGCGACTCGTTGGTCTGGCCCCAGCCCGTCGCCGAGCAGCGGTTGAAGACCGGTACGCGCATCAGTTCGCGCATCGACGGAACGCCGAGGATGCGCAACTCGCCAGTCTGGCCCGACGACCAGAAGCCGTAATACTCGTCGAGCTCGCCGGGCTTGAGTTCTACGCCCGCGGCGCGCGCCGGCTGCGAAGCCGACGAGATCAACGCGCCCGCGCCGCCCATCGCAGCGCCGGCGAGCAGCGCCAGCTTGGCGGGGCCGGTCAACATGCCTCTTCGGCTGATCCCGGTTGTTTCCTCTTTCGATGACATGGTCCTTCTCCTTTTCTTCAGTGGGATTTCTCGATGACGCGGTCCATCGCATCGGCCGAGGCGGCGTTCCGCTTGGCGAAGGCTTCGCGTTTCTTCTTCTTCAGGATCACCACCGGGCATTTCTGTTCGCTCTGGTAGAGAACCTGACAGTGAAGGCAGTTGTGGCACTCGTTCGGATTGATCTCGCCGGTCGGATGGATGGCCTGGACCATGCATTCGTTGGCGCAGGTCTGGCAGGGCCGCCCGCATTCCGGGTAGCGCTTAAGCCAGTCGAACATCCTGAGCCGCGCCGGAATGGCGAGCGCGGCACCGAGGGGACACAGGTAGCGGCAGTAGAAGCGCTCGACGAAAAGGCCTATGCCGAGCAGCACAACGGCGTAGAGCGTGAACGGCCAGGCGCGGTCGAACTTGAGCACGATGGCAGTCTTGAACGGCTCCACCTCGGCCATCCGCTCGGCCTGGTCGATCGAAGCCAGCGTCACGCCGAACAAGCCAAGAAAGATGATGTACTTCACCGCCCACAGACGCTCGTGCAGCCCCCATGGCAGCGTCCACTGCGGGATGCGGGCGAGCTTCGCCAACCGGTTGGTCAGTTCCTGCAGCGCGCCGAACGGGCACAACCAGCCGCAATAGGCGCCGCGCCCCCAGAAGATCAGCGACGCCGCCACCGAGAACCAAAGGATGAAGGTCAGCGGATCGAGCAGGAACGCATCCCAGCTGAAGCCGGTGACCACCGACTGCGTCAGCGCCATCAGGTTGACGATGGAGAGCTGGGCGTTGGCGTACCAGCCGAGGAAGACCAGTGTCACCGACAGGAAGCCGATGCGGAACCAGAAGGTCACCGCGGCCGAGCGCGTCAGGAAGCCCTGGAAGAAGAACGCCGCGGTCAGCACGGCCAGCATGATGGCGAGGCCGCCGATCTCGACCGTCTTGTCCCGCCAGATGCGCTGCCAGAGCGCCTTCTTGGCGGCCTTCTCCTCGTCGCTTTCCGCGCTCGCCGCCGGCGGCGTAGGCTCGGCCGGGGCGGCAACGGCGCGCAGGAACTGCGCCGGCGTGTGGTAGGCGAGGTCGAAGGTCGTGTAGAGGCGCTCGATCGGCCCCACCTCGCGCTGGACGAGGAGTTGCAGGCGGAACGGCTTGGTCGGATCGAAGCCTGAGTCGGCGGGAATGCGGAACAGGTCGACTTCCGACAGACTCGGCGTGCCGCCGGCCGCGAGGGCGCCCAGCCGGCGGTGGTCGTTGTCACGGAAACGGACCGAGATGTCGTCCTGGATCAACTGGATGCGGTCGAAGACGCCGCCGCGCACGTAGCCGGACCCCTTGAAGGAGTAGGAGCCCCGCGCCGCCACGACGATGGCGTGCTCGCCCTCTTTCAGCCAGCCTGCAAGACCGGGATACTCGCGCTCGCCGAGCAGGCTCCTGCCGATGCCCGGCACGGAAACGAGGCCCGTGTAGAGGTCGATGAACGTATCGGCAGGATCGCCGGGCTCCGGGCGGGCCGCAGCGCGCGGGTCATCCATCTCCTCGAAGGCGCGGTTGATCTGGCCGACGTCGAGCGACAGACGGCGCACCGAGCCATCGCCGACCAGCGTCTGCCAGTCCGGCGCCGCCGCCACTTCCGGATCGACCTCGAAGCGCGGACCCGTCGGCTCGGCAGCCGGCGTCAGGCCCCCGAGCCCGAGGGCGCGCGCCACGCGGATGCCGGAGCGCACGATCGAATCGTCGATCACCATGACGGTGACCGTCGCACCGGAGATGATGTTGAGATCGTGGCCCGAGCCGCCGGCGGCCGCTTCCGCGGCGAGGTCGAGGCCCGTGTAGGCCGCGGTCAGCCCGGCGATGCGCGCCTCGGGGATGCCGATCAGAACGATCGGCTCGGAATGCTTGACCAGCTTGACCGCGCGCAACACCGCGTCCGGTCCGATCGCCACCAAGACGTGGATCGGCTTGCCGGAATAGCCGGTGGTCCCGACGAAATCGGAGGTGAGGAAGGCCCAGCCGACGGTCTCGCCGCCCTTGAGGATCGGGGCGACGGGCAGATCGGAGCGGATCGGGCCGTAGGAATCGGCGCCTTCCATCAGGGTCCCGGCCGGGACCTCCTTCTGGAACCGCGCGAGCAAGGGCTCGGCTCGTGCCAGTGTCGGAAGCAGCGCCAGAGTGGTCGCCAGCAGCAGCGGAACGAGCGACCGGAATGACCAGGCAGAGCGGGCGCGGCAGGCGCCGCGGAACGAAGTCATGCGTTGAGTTCTCCGGTAGGGGGTGCTCGCGCCGGATTGGAGCCCATGCGGCTCTTCTCGGCTAGGCGAAGCGGAGACGGGGAAGCGCCGCAGCCGGCCTGGAATCCGACCGCCAGCACGAAAGCGGAAACGGGGATCGCGCTTATCTCCGCGGGCAGGCAATCGTCGCAGGGAGCGGCGGGGCACTGCTTTTGCGGTTCGACGGGATTGCCGGCGCTATCAACGAGGATAGTGTTGGCGCTGCCGTCGGAGGTGCAGATGACGATCTCTACAGAAGCCCGTCCGTTCATCGCGACGGTATGCGCGGCGTCCGCCAATGCTCCGCCCGCGCCGAGCAACACGGCGATCAGAATGGCGAGCAGGGAGCGGGGACCGCAGGAATTCATGCGCGGGACCATGCATGTCGCGTTCACGGACAACTTTGATTTGGGTCAAAGAGAATGTCCCTTTTAGGGCGCGCCGGACTTTTCGCCGCATGACCGTCCTTTCCCTTGACTTGGATCAGCGACGGCACCCCGTGACAGTATCACTAAAGGGCAAGAATCCTGGGGTTTTGCGGTGAGACTGACGAAGTTTTCCGACTACGCGCTGCGGGCACTGATCTTCGCGGCGAGCACGGATCGCTTGGCTACGATCGAAGAAACCGCCGATACCTACGGGATCTCGCGCGCCCACTTGAAGAAGGTGGTGATGATCCTCACCCATGAGGGCTTCCTCAAAGGCGTCCGCGGCCGCCTCGGCGGCTATACGCTCGGGCGCCTCCCGCAGGAGATCAACCTTGGTGCCGTGCTGCGCGCGACCGAAGCGGATTTCCACTTGGTCGAATGTTTCGGGCCGGACAACAAGTGCCGCATCTCGCGCAGCTGCCGGCTCGCCGGCATCGCCAACGAGGCGCTGGCGGCCTTCGTCTCCACCTTCGACCGCTACACTCTGGCCGACGTGCTCGTCCAGCACGACCATTTCCTCGGTCCCGTCGCGGAACTGCAGCCGGTGCGCGGACCCTACCTTCCGAAGGCCGGCGAGCGCGCATGAATGGTGGGGCGAGACCGGGCGCCCGTCACCGCCGGTATGCACCGGTTGGACGCGGCGGAGAAACAGGCCAAAACACCGGCACCCGAAAGCTTGTTTTAAACCTCTTCTGGTATTTGGCGAGACCTACCACCCTACCGTGCAGGAACGCATGGCATGAACCCAGAAGAAGGCGACAGTATTCGCGCGCGCTACCGCTTTGTTCCGGCGCTCGTCGCTGGGGTTTACGCGGTCGTCAGTCTGTTGTGGATATTGTTCAGCGACCGGATCGCGGCCGATCTCTTCAGTGACGACCGCACCTATCATCAGGTGCAGACGTACAAGGGCCTGGTCTTCATCAGCGCCTCGTCGCTGCTGATCTTCGTCCTGCTGCGCTGGGCCTGGAGGGACATCCTCGCCGCCTACCGTACGGCGCGCGAGAGCGAGCGGCGCCTGCAACTGGCCCTTGCGAGTGCCGACGGCGGCGTCTGGGCGATCAACCTCGCCAATGGCGAGGAGACCATTGACTTCGTCTCGTCAGGCCTTCTCTCCCCGCTCGGGCTCTCGCCCGGGCACCGGCTGTCGATGGCCGAGCTGCACGCGCGAACGCACCCGGACGACATCGTGCGCGTCGATTCCAGCATCGATTTCGCCATCGCGTCGGGCGGCCGGCATGTCCACGACGTGCGCTATCGCGTTCGCGCCGACGACGGCGCCTATCGTTGGTTCCACAGCCGCGGCAGCCTCGTCATCGAAGACGGAGGAAAGACCCGCAAGCTGATCGGCGTGTCCTTCGACATTACCGCGCAGATGGAGGCCGAGGAACTCGTCCGCCAGCTCCTGCGCTACGACCCGGCGACCGGCCTGGCGAAACCGTCGACCCTCCTCGACGACATCTCGGCGACGCTGGCGAAGCGCGACGGCATGCCGGCCCTTGCGTTCCTGCAGGTAAGGATCCGCGACCTCGAGCAACTCGTCGGCGAAGCCGGCAGCGCCGAGGAACAACTGATTGTCCAGAGCGTAGCCGATCGGCTACGCAGCTCCGCCGGCGCCGGCTTACTGACCGCGCGTATTGCCGGCGACACCTTCGCGCTCGCCACTCCGGCACGCGACGCCGACGATGCCGTTGATATCCTTACCCGGACGTTCGACCAGGTTTTCCAGGTCCCGATCCACTCCGACGGAGGCGAGATCCGCCTCAGGGTCGCGGCCGGCGGCGCCCTCTTCCCGCAGGATAGCACGGATGCCGGCGAACTCCTGCGCAAGAGCGGGCACGCTCTTCTGGCAGCAACCGCCGCGTCCGACTCCGCTATCTCGTGGTTCACCAGCGGCCTCGATACCGAACACCGCAAGCGGGGTGAGCGTCTTCGCGACCTCGGCATGGCGGTGGAGAAGGGCGAAATCGGCGTGGTCTATCAGCCGCTCGTCGACCTGAAGACCTGGCGCACCGTCGGCTTCGAGGCCCTGGCGCGGTGGTCGAGGCCGGTCGAAGGCACTGTCCCCCCGGTCGAGTTCATTCCTCTGGCGGAGGAGTTCGGCCATATCAAGGGAATCGGCGAGTTCGTCCTCCGCCAGGCCTGCGCCGCCGCCGCGCGCTGGCAGGACGTGGGGCAGCCGTTGCCTTTCGTCGCCGTCAACGTCTCGACGATGCAGCTCGACGATCCGGCGTTCCCAGCGATCGTCGCGCGCATCCTTGCGGAAACCGGGCTGGAGGCGTCGCGGCTCGAGATCGAGATCACCGAAAGCGTGATCATGAGAGACCCGGACCTCGCCATACACCGACTCGAGGAGTTGCGCCGCCTCGGGGTCAACATAGCGATCGACGATTTCGGCACCGGCTATTCCTCGCTCGGCATGCTGAGCATGCTGCCGGTAACCAGGCTGAAGATCGACCGTTCGTTCGTCGCCGGTTTTGGCGACAGTCACAGCGCCTCGGGCATCGTCGCGATGATCGTCGACCTGTGCCGCCATCTCGGCCTTGAGGTCACGGCCGAAGGCGTCGAGACCGACGCACAGACGCACGCGCTCGCGGCAGCCGGCATCGACCTCGGCCAGGGATTTATCTTCAGCCAGCCGGTCGCCGAAGCCGAGGCAGACGGGCTGCTCGCCCGCCGCTGGCTTTCCCCGGAAACCGATCAGGTCAGCGCGTAAGGAGCGCGGAACGGCGGCGGCCGCCGCCTTCCCGCCTCACGCGTCGACGCTCATGCACAGGTATTTGATCTCGAGATACTCGTCG
>CAYJMY010000068.1:0-21150 GCA_964371125.1 uncultured Mesorhizobium sp.
ACCGACAGGTACTTGTCGAGCTGCTCGTCGTTCTCGACGAACAGGAAGCGGCTGTCGGAATCGTTGACCAGGTATTTCAGCTGGGCAGCGGAATCGGTCGTGTAGACGCCGGAGGCGATGCCGCCGACCGACTGCACGGCGAGGTCGGCGTAGACCCATTCCTTGCGGTCTTCGGACAGGATCGACACTACCTCGCCGCGCTTCAGGCCGAGCGAGACGAGGCCGAGCCCGATCAGCTCGGCGTGTTCGTAGAAGTCCGTCCACGAATAGGACAGCCAGATGCCGTAGTCCTTTTCGCGGTGGGCGATCTTCGCTCCGAGCTGCTTGCAGCGTTCGCGGAACAGCTTCACCAGCGTGTCGGCGCCGTCGAAGAAGAATGGGCCGCGCGTCGGGTCGGCGTTGATGCTGTGGCCGTCCACGGTCCTCTGGGTCGGCATGTTGGCGGCAATCGTCATACCATCCTCCCTTTCCCGTCGCTTCTCGTCATCGCCAGGTCTTCTTTTGCTTCCAGCGCTTCTGGCCGCGCTGCGTCTGTTCCTGGACGCCGAGGTAGAACTCCTGGACGTCCTTCGACATGAGCAGGCGCGGCGCGGTATCGTCCATGACGATGCGGCCGAGTTCCATGACGTAGCCGTAGTCGGCGACCTCGAGCGCGACGCGGGCGTTCTGCTCGACCAGCATCATCGTCACGCCCTGTTCGCGGTTGAGCCGGCGGATGATGGCGAAGATTTCCTTCACCAGCAGCGGCGACAGCCCCAGGCTCGGCTCGTCGAGCAGCATGAGCTTCGGCTTCGCCATCAGGCCGCGGCCGATGGCCAGCATCTGCTGCTGGCCGCCCGACATCGTGCCGGCCGCCTGGCGGCGCCGCTCGGCGAGGATGGGGAAGTAGGAATAGACCATCTCCTCGTCGCGGCGCACGCCGTCGCGGTCGCTGCGCACGAAGGCCCCCATCCGGAGGTTCTCCTCGACAGTGAGCAGCGGGAAGACCTCGCGCCCTTCCGGGACGTGGACGATGCCGGCGCGCACGACGCGGTCGGGCTCCCAGCCGGCGATGTCGCCTCCGGAGTAGAGGATCTGGCCCTTCTGCGGATTCATGACGCCGGAGATCGTCTTCAGGAGCGTCGTCTTGCCGGCGCCGTTGGCGCCGAGCACGGTGGCGATCTGGCCCTGCCGCACCTCGAGGCTGACGCCGCGGATGGCCATGATCGGGCCGTAGTAGCTCTCGAGGTTCTTCACCATCAGAACGGCCTCGCCGGCTCGCGGCCTCGGTTCGGACATCATCGCCGGCGCGGTCATGCCACCACCTTCTCGTTCGCGTCGGAGACGCCGATATAGGCCTCGATCACCTTCGGATGGCTCTGCACTTCGTGCGCGGTGCCCAGCGCCAGCATCTTGCCGTCGGCCAGCGCCAGGACCCGGTCGGAGACCGAGGAGACGAGATGCATGTCATGCTCCACCATCAGCACGGTGATGCCCATTTCCTTCTTGATGTCCTCGATCCAGAAGGCGACGTCCTGGGTCTCCTCGACGGAAAGGCCGGACGCCGGCTCGTCGAGGAGGAGGAGCCTGGGCTCGAGGGCCAGCGCGCGGCCCATCTCCACGACCTTGCGCACGCCGTAGGGCAGGCCGGCGATGGCCTTGTCGCGGTAGGCCTGGAGGTCGAGGAAGCCGATCACCTTCTCCACCGCCTCGCGGTGGCGGCGCTCCTCGCGCCGTACGAAGGGCGTAAACAGGAGTTCGGTGACCAGATTGCCGCGCCGGTGCCGGTGGCGGCCGACGAGCAGGTTTTGCAGCACCGAGGCGTGCTCGAAGAGCTCGATGTTCTGGAAGGTGCGGGCGATTCCCAGCGAGGCGATCTCGTGCGGCTGGCGGGAAAGGATGCTCTCGCCGGCGAAGCGGATGTCGCCCTCGACCGGGTCGTAGAACCGCGAGATCAGGTTGAACAGCGTCGACTTGCCGGCGCCGTTCGGCCCGACCAGTGCAAAGACTTCGCCTTCCTCCACCGAGAAGGAGACGCCGTTGACCGCGGTGACGCCGCCGAAGCGCAGTGTGACGTTTTCGATCTCGAGAAGCGCGCTCATCGCATCCGCTCCGTCTTCAGGTAGGACTTCTGTCGGCGGAACATGTCGCGCCGGTAGAACGGGAACAGTTCGAAATAGGTGCGAATCTTGAACCAGCGCCCGTAGATGCCCATCGGCTCGAACAGGATGAACAGGATCAGCAGGGCGCCGAAGATCGCCGATTCCAGCCCGGGGATCGCCACCGTGCCGCCGCCGAGCAGCGCGCCGACGAGATCTCGCGAGATCGCGATCGCCTGCGGCAGCAGCGCCACGACGAAGGCGCCGAAGAAGGCGCCGTGGATCGTGCCGAGCCCGCCGATGACGATCATCAGCAGCAGCTGGATCGAGATGATCAGGTTGAAGGTTTCGTTGTTGAAGACGCCGGCAAAGTGCCCCATCAGCGCCCCCGCCATCCCGGTGATGGCCGACGAGATGCCGAACGAGACGGCCTTGGTGCGCGCCACGTTGACGCCCATGGCGCGCGCCGAGACTTCCGAGTCGCGCACCGCCGAGAACGACCGGCCGAGCGGCGTGCGCAGGAGGTTGCGGTAGATGAGGATGACGGCGACGGCGACGACGAGGACCAGCCAGTAGAACCGGTCGGGTGTGACGTAGCGGTCGATGTCGATGCCGAACAGCGAGATCGTCGGCGGGATCAGGCCGACGACGCCGTTGGTGATCGGCTCGGCGATGACGATCAGGTCGTCGGTCAGGATCGCCAGCGCCAGCGTGCCGATGCCGAGATAGATGCCGTGCAGCCGGCTCATCGGCATGGCGATCAGCGTGCCGGCGACGCCGGCGATCAGGCCCGCCAGCGGGAAGGACAGGATGAACGGCAGGCCGACCGGGTCCTGCAGCAGCACGTTGGCATAGCAGCCGATGGCGAGAAACGCGGCGTGGCCGAGGCTCGCCTGCCCGGTCTGGCCAACGAGGACCATCAGGCCCATGCCGGCGATCGCCCAGATCAGCACGTTGGTCATCTCGCCCAGCCAGAAGGTGCCGAGCAGGAAGGGAAGCGCCACCGCCAGCACCAGGAGGGCAATGTACCACGCCGCCTGCTGGCCATAGCGGAACAGGTTGATGTCTGCGTCGTAGGAGGTCTTGAAGACTGTGCGCATGGCGGTCAGACCTTTTTCCGGTGGATCTGCGCCAGGATGCCGTGCGGACGGAACACCAGGATCAGGAAGAGCAGGAGATAGGGCATGATCTGCGAGTAGCCGGCGGCGATGTAGTAGGAGGCGAACGGCTCGATGAGCCCGACGATGATGCCGCCCAGCAGCGCGCCTGGCAGGCTGCCGAAACCGCCGATGACGGCCGCGGCGAAGGCTTTGATGCCGAGCAGTCCGGTCGAGGGATCGATCGATCCCTTTGAAGCGAACAGCACGCCCGCGATCGCCGCGACGGCCCCGGCCAGCGCCCAGATCATCGAATGCACGCGCTTCACCGGGATGCCCATGTAGTAGGCGGCAAGCTGGTTTTGCGACGCTGCCTGCATGGCGACGCCGAGCTTGGTGCGGTTGAAGAAGACGTAGAGGACGACGGTCAGGAGCACGGTCACGACGATGACCGAAATCTCGTCGAGGCCGAGCACGAGCCCGCCGAAGCGCACGTCGAGGCCGGCGATCGGCGATTCCAGCGACTTCGGCTCGTGGCCCCAGATGGTGCCGGCGACGAAACGCAGCACGAAGCCGAGCGCGATGGTCAGCATGACGACGGCGATCTGCGACTGTCCGAACATGTGACGCAGCACCAGCATGTCGAGCAGATAGCCGAACACGCCCATGATCACGATTGCGATCGGCACCGAGAGCCAGAAGGGCAGGCCCATGAACTCTGCGTTGGTCAGGCCGAGCGTGATGAAGGCGCCCAGCATCATGAAGTCGCCCTGGGCGAAGTTCACGGCTTCCGTCGCCTTGTAGATGAGCACGAAGCCCAGGGCGATCAGGCCGTAGACACAACCGTTTGCTAGGCCGCTGACGGCCAGCTGCAATACATCCAACTCGTTCTCCTCCCAGGTCCCGCGCGATCTTCGTCGCGTCTCGTCCCGACTATAGGCCGTCCGTTCCCCCGGACAACCAACGAATTCATACAGGCGCTACGGCGCGATGAAGACCTTTCCGTTCGGTTTCGCCAGTTCCTCCGGAACGCGTCTCATCGCCTCGGCGATCGGCACGATTGCCGTCACGTCGGTCTTCCAGCGCCCGTCGGAAAAGCGCGTCTGGGCGTCGATGACCGCCGCCGTCGTGCGTTCCGGGTGCTGGAGGAACCAATCCCTCAGCCAGAAGCCTTCGATCTTCTTCTGCTGGAAGATGAGCTGGCCGGGCTCGCGGATCGCGGTGGTGTCCGGATCGAGCCGGCCGTAGACGATCCAGCGCGCGCGTCGCGGCATGGCCTCGAAGATCGCCGAGGCAAGCGGGCCGGTGACGGCGTCGAGGAAGATGCGCGGCCGCTCGGCCTTCATCACCTCGCGCAGCGCCTTCGCGAAATCCGGCGACTCGGCGTTGAGCACGTGCGCGGCGCCCGCCGCCAGGAGCAGCGGGATCTGATCGTCCCGGCGCACGATCGCGATCGGCCGGAAGCCTTCCTCCTTCGCCACGCCCATGATCAGCTTGCACAGCTGGCTGGCGCCGGCGGTCAGCACGAAGGCCTTCTCGCCCTCCGTGCGAACGATGTCGAACATGGCCAGCGCCGTCATCGGATTGACGATCATCGCCGCGCCGTCGGCGTCGCTCACCGAATCGAGGAGCGGGATCGCCGAGTCCGCCTCTGTGATCGCGTACTCCGCCCAGCTCCCCCAGTTGCTCAACCCCGTGGTGAAGGCGATGCGGCGTCCGAGCAGCGCCTGCGCGGCGGGTTCCGCGCCTGCCGCGACGACGACGCCGACGCCCTCGAAACCGGCCGGGCGGCCCTTCACCCGCGGCTGGCCGTAGAGGCCCTTGAGGAACATCACGTCGGACGGATTGATGGAGCCCAGCGCGACCTTGACCAGAACCTGCCCGGAACCCGGGGCAGGCACGCCGATCGCCACGTGCTCGACATAGGGTTCCATCGCCTCGAGCACGCTGCCGGAAGGCGCCGCCGCATAGCCGTCATTGCTGAGGATCAGCGCTTCCATCTCCGTGGGCAGGTTGGTCATCGAGTCTCCGTCATGGCTTCAGGATGATCTTGCCGGTGGCGTCGCGGCCGAGGAGGCGGGCGAGCACCGCGGCGGCGTCGGCGAGCGGGTAGACGCCCTCGATGACCGGGGCGACCTTGCCGGCGAGGCGCCAGCCGATCAGTTCGCGCATGTTGTCGGCATAGGCGGCCGGTTCGATGCGGGTGAAATTTCCCCAGAACACGCCGACGACGCTGTAGCCCTTGACCAGGGCCAGGTTCACCGGGAACTGCGGGATCGTGCCCGAGGCGAAGCCGATGATCAGCAGGCGCCCGTTCCAAGCCATCGACCGGCTCAGCGCGTCGAAGGCCTCGCCGCCGACCGGATCGAAGGCGACGTCGACGCCGCGGCCGCCGGTCTCCTCCTTCAGCCGGTCCTTGAGGCCTTCATAGCCGAGCACGACGTCGGCGCCCGCGCCTTTTGCCACCGCGCGCTTGGCCTCGCTGGAGGCGACGCCGATCACTCTCGCGCCCATCGCCTTGCCGATCTGCACGGCGGCGACGCCCGTGGCGCCGGCCGCACCGAGCACGCACAATGTCTCGCCCGGCTTCAGCGCGGCGCGCTGCTTGAGCGCATGGTGCGACGTGCCGTAGCCGCACATCAGCGCGCAGGCGTCCTCGTTGGACAGGCCGGCCGGCAGCTTCATCACCGCGCTCTCGGGCGTGCCGACCTTCTCGGCAAACGCACCGATCGCCGACAGGGCGGCGACGCGGTCGCCCGGCCGGATCGCCCGTACGTCCGGTCCGACGGCGACGACCGTGCCTGCGACCTCCATGCCGGGCACGAAGGGCAGCGGCGGCTTCATCTGGTAGAGGCCCTGGACGATGAGCCCGTCGGGGAAGTTCACCCCGATCGCCTCGGCGCGGATCACCACGGTGGAGCCGGTGGCCTCCGGCTCCGGCCAGTCGGCGTATTCGAGCCGGTCGAGCGGCGCGAAGTTGCGGGCAACGATCGCCTTCATGCGGGGGTCACATCTTTTCCTGCGTGTACTTCTTCAGTTCGGTGCGCGCGATCAGGCGCCGGTGGACGGCGTCGGGACCGTCGGCGAAGCGTAGCGTGCGCAGGCCGGTCCACGCCCTCGCCAGCGGGGTATCCTGGCTGATGCCCTGGGCGCCGAACATCTGCACCGCCTCGTCGGTGACCTTCAGCGCCACCTGCGGCGCAACGACCTTGATCTGGCTGATCCACGGCGCGGCGGCGCGGGCGTCTCCCTGGTCCATCATCCAAGCCGCCTTGAGGCAGAGCAGCCGCGCCATCTCGATTTCCATGCGGCAGTTGGCGATGATGTCGTAGTTGGCGCCGAGCTTGATGATCGGCTGGCCGAACGCCTCACGCCGCAGGCCGCGCTGGCACATCAGCTCCAGCGCCCGCTCGGCCCTGCCGATGGCGCGCATGCAATGGTGGATGCGGCCGGGTCCGAGCCGGCCCTGGGCGATCTCGAAACCGCGGCCCTCCTCGCGGATGATGTTGGCGACGGGAACGCGGACGTCGGTGAAGCGCACGTGCATGTGGCCGTGCGGCGCGTCGTCCTCGCCGTAGACTTCCATGGCGCGCAGGATCTCGACGCCCGGCGTCCCCGCGGGCACGAGAACCATGGAATGGCGCTTGTGCTTGGGCAGGTCGTCACCGCCCGTCTTGACCATGACGATGTAGATCTTGCAGCGCGGGTCGCCGGCGCCCGACGACCACCATTTCTCTCCGTTGAGCACGTAGTCGTCGCCGTCGCGCACGCAAGCCATGGAAATATTGGTGGCGTCCGAGGAGGCAACGTCCGGCTCGGTCATCAGGAACGCCGAGCGGATCTTGCCCTCGAGCAGCGGCGCCAGCCAGCGCTCCTTCTGCTCCTTGGTGGCGTAGCGCTCGAAGACCTCCATGTTGCCGGTATCGGGCGCCGCGCAGTTGAATACCTCGGCGGCGAGGTGCGACTTGCCCATCTCCTCGGCGAGGTAGGCGTATTCCACCGTCGTCAGGCCGTAGCCGCGGTCGGAATCGGTCAGCCAGAAGTTCCACAGGCCGCGCTCCCGTGCCTTCGCCTTGAGCCCTTCCAGAATCTCGGTCTGCCGCGGCGTGTAGGTCCAGCGGCCGTCCTTCTCGACCTCGGCAAGGAATTCATCGTCGAGCGGCATGATCTCTTCGCGAACCATGCGGCTCACTTTTTCGTGGATCGGCTTCAGCCGCTCCGTCATGCCCAGATTCATCTCGGTCATTGCGTCTGCCTCTTTCCGCCGAGCCCGCGCATTGCGAAGGTCACGACTTGCCTTATCAGATTGTCGCGGTCGGCCTCGGTCTCGCCCGGCCGCTTCGTGTACCAGAAGATCGGCGAGTTCAGCGCCATGAACATCAGCTGGTTGGCAATCCCCAGATCCTCGAATTCGAAGACGCCCTCTTTGCGCCCCTGCGCGATCACTTCGCGGAAAATGTCGCCGTAGGCGTTGCGATAGCGCACCAGGTCGTCGAGTTCCTCGCGCTGCTGCGGCGTCGTCGACCCGCGCAGTGCCAGTTCGACGCCTTCCCATACGACGCGCTGGAAGGGACGCGTCTCGATCATCTGCCTCGTGTGGACGGTCGCCATCCGCGTCCACTTGGTGAGCAGGTCCGCGCTATCGCCGCGCAGCGGCTCGATGGCGGCGTAGTTCATCTCCATGCCGGTCCGGCAGACCTTGGCGAAGAGGTCGGCCTTGGCCGGATAGTGGTGATAGATGCGGCCCTTCGTGGCACCGAGACGGCGCGCGACGTCGTCGATCGACGTGGCGTTGTAGCCCCGGTCGAGGAAGCACAGCGCGGCCGCCTCGAGAATGTCGGCATGGGCGATGTCGGGCATGAATTCCCGCACGCTGAGCGTCATACCGTGGCCTTCCTCCCGTCGCCGCAGGCTTGTGATTGTGCATCCGGTCGCGGATGCTGGGCCTTTACGGACGCTGCAATGATGAACATACTACCCGGTATGTTGTCAACGCGGCGCGGGAACACCCGGCGTAGACGCCGCAGCAGGGGAGGAATGCATGAGCTACGTCGAACAGCTGTTCTCGGTCGCGGGCAAGACCGCGCTGATCACCGGCGCCGCGACCGGGATCGGACGCATGGCCGCTACGGCGCTCGTTCATGCCGGTGCGAACGTGCTGATCGCCTCGCGCAGGGGCGCCGACTGCGCCAAGGTCGCCGACGAACTGAACGGGATGGGCGCCACCGGTACCGCCAAAGGCTTTGCCGGCGACGTCGGCTCGGAGGAAGGCGTGGCCGCCCTGGTCGAGGAGGTGAAGGGCAGGACCGACGCGCTGCACATCCTGATGAACAATGCCGGGGTCTCCTGGGGAGCGCCGCTGGAGACCTTTCCCTACTCCGCCTGGGCGAAGGTCCTCAACGTCAACGTGACGGGGCTCTTCCACTTGACCCGCGAACTCCTGCCGCTGCTCGAGCGGGCGGCGAGCGACGACGATCCGGCCCGCGTCATCAACCTCGGCTCGGTGATGGGAACGCAGCCGCTCGCGGACGACGCCTATTCCTACACTGCCTCCAAGGCGGCGGTCCATCACTTGACGCGGACGCTCGCCGGCGAGCTTGCCGGCCGGCGCATCACCGTGAACGCCTTCGCGCCCGGCCCCTTCCAGAGTCGGATGACGGCTTTCGCCACCGGCAGCGACGAAAAGGCCGCACGCATCGGCAGTCGCGTCCCCCTGGGCAGGATCGGTCGACCGGATGACATAGCCGGAGCGACGTTGTATCTGTGCAGCCGGGCTGGAAGTTACGTGACGGGAGCGATAATCCCGATCGACGGCGGACAGTCCGTCCAGCATGGTATGACGCTGTTCAAGGACTGACCGAGGGCGAGTCGCGGGGTAGAGAGTGAGTGCCGGAGTTTTAACGATCGACGAGGCGAGGGCCTTGGTCGGCAAGGAGGTGGGATTGTCCTCCTGGCGCGTCGTATCCCAGGAGATGATCGACAAGTTCGCGGACGCCACCGACGACCACCAGTTCGTGCATACCGACCCCGAGCGTGCCGCCGCCGAGACGCCCTACGGAGGCACGATCGCCCATGGATTCCTGTCGCTTTCGCTTCTTTCGGCGATGACATTCGAGGCGGTGCCGAGTCTCGAAGGCATGGCCCTCGGTGTCAATTTCGGCTTCGAACGCTTGCGTTTCGTCGCACCCGTGCGTAGCGGCGCCCGCATCCGCGCCCGCTTCGTCCTGGCGCATTTCCGCCTACGCCCTTCCGGCATCGCCGAGATCAACCACGACGTCACCATCGAAATCGAGAACTCCCCACGGCCCGCGCTCACCGCTCACTGGCTGACCCTCCTGATGCCGGATCGAAGGAACGGCGCGACCCCATGAGCGATCCGAACGCCATCGAGCCGGCAACGCTCGCCCCCTACCTCGAGAAGACGATAGCCGGCTTCGCCGGACTGCAATCGATCGACAAGTTCAAGTCCGGCCAGTCCAATCCGACCTACCTGATCACCGCGCGCAGCGGCAGATACGTGCTGCGCGCCAAGCCGCCGGGGCAGTTGCTTAAATCAGCCCACCAGGTCGACCGCGAGTACCGGGTGATGAAGGCCCTCGCCGGGACCGCAGTGCCCGTGCCGCCGGTGCTGCACCTCTCGGAAGAGGATTCGCCGATCGGCCGCATGTTTTACGTGATGGCCTTCGTCGACGGGCGCATCCTCTGGGACCCGGCGCTGCCAGAGGCGTCCTCGAACGACGAGCGCGCGGCGATCTACGACGCCATGAACGCGACGCTGGCTGCGCTCCACGGCGTCGACGTCGAGGCCGTCGGCCTCGCCGACTTCGGCAAGCCGGGCAACTACTTCGAACGCCAGTTGGGCCGATGGAGCGGCCAGTATCGCGCCTCGGAGACAGGCATGGTCGCCGACATGGACCGGTTGATCGCCTGGCTGGAAAGGAAGCTGCCCCCGGACGACGGCGTCGTGTCGCTGGTGCATGGCGACTACCGGCTGGACAACATGATCTTCGCGCCGGACCGGCCCGAGGTGATCGCCGTTCTCGACTGGGAGCTTTCGACCCTCGGCCACCCCTTCTCCGACATCGCCTACCAGTGCATGCAGTGGCGCCTGCCGCATTCGTCCGGATTCCGCGGGCTGGGCGGCGTCGACCGCGCGCGCTTCGGCATCCCCGACGAAAAGGCCTATGTCGAGCGCTATTGTCAGAGGCGGGGAATCGCCGATATCCCCGGCTGGACGTTCTATCTGTGCTTCTCCTTCTTCCGTCTCGCGGCGATCTGCCAGGGTGTCTACAAACGGGCGCTCGACGGGAACGCTTCGAATCCGGAGAAGGCGCGCACCTACGGCGAAGCGGTGAAGCTGCTCGCAGGCCTGGCTGCGGAACTGATCGACGGGGAAGGCTGAGTGATGGGGAAGGCTGAGTGATGCGACCGTTCGAGGGGCTGACGGCACTCGTGACCGGCGCGGCGGGAGGCTTCGGCCGCCGGACGGCGGAACGCCTCGCTGCGGCGGGCTCGCGCCTGGTGCTGTCGGACATCGACGCGGAAAGCCTGGAGGCCGTCGCCGCCGGGCTCGGAACGGAGACCGCCACGCTCGCCGGCGACATCGCCGACGAGAAGCTTTCCGAACGCCTCGCGGCGCTCGCCGTGGAACGCTTCGGCCGGCTGGACATCGCCATCAACAATGCCGGCGTGGCGCAGAGCTTCGTCAAGCTCGCCCAGGTGCCGTCCGCCGAAGCCCGCCGCATCGTCGACATCGACCTGATGGGCGTCTTCTTCGCCATGAAGCACCAGATCCCGGTCATGGAGGCGCAGTTCCGTGCCGGCGGCACGGGCGGCGCGATCGTCAACGTCGCCTCGGTCGCCGGCACGGGCGGCGCCGCGCGGCTGTCGGTCTATGCCGCAGCCAAGCATGGCGTGATCGGATTGACCCGCTCAGCGGCGCTCGAATACGCCTCGCGCGGCATCCGGGTGAACGCGGTCTGTCCGTCCTATGCCAGGACGGCGATGGTCGGCGACTTCGTCCGGCTCGCCGGCAGCAAAGAGGAGGAGGCGCTCGCCGAACTGACCCGCGGCGTGCCGATGAAGCGGGTCGCCGAGGTCGACGAGGTCGTCGAGGTCATTCTGTTCGCCGCCAGCCCGAAGAACTCCTTCATGACCGGCCACGCGCTTGCTGTCGACGGCGGCATCGCCGCCCTCTGAACGTTTCAGCGGCAGAACGCGACCGCCGTCTCCGTCAGGATGTCGGCCAGCGTCCGCACCGACGCAACGTCCACCCACTCGCTCGCCGCATGCGCGCCGGCGCCGTCGGCGCCGAACATGACGCACGGGATGCCGGCCCCCTGCAGGATGGCGCAGTCGGTCCAGAACGGCTCGCCGCGCCTGGGCACCGGCCTGCCGGTGCGGGCGGCGGCGATGCGGTCGAGCGTCGCCACGATCGGTTCCGTCTCGCCGACTTCGAAGGGCGGGCGATCGAGCCCGGTCGTCAGCGTGGCGCGGAAGTCCGGATCGACCGCGGCAATCGCGTCGATGATGTCCTGTAGCTCGGCCGCGATCGATGCCGGCGTCTCGCCGGGAATAGTCCGCCTCTCGAGCGATATGCGGCACTCGGCGGGATAGCTCGAGATCTCCTCGCCGCCGCGGATCAGCGAAGCGTGCACCGAGCCGGACTTCAGCAGCGCGTGGCTGGGCGCCGAGCGCAGGCGCCGGTCGTACTCCTCGAGCGCGACGAGGAACCTGCCCGCCTTGGCGATGGCGTCGATGCCGAGTTCCGGGCGCGATCCGTGGGCGGCGCGGCCGTGCACGGTCACGTCGAACCAGACGAAGCCGCGATGCGCGACGGTCAGTTCGAGATGGCTCGGCTCGGTGACGATCGCGGCGTCGGCCGTGAAGCGGGCGGCGACCTCGGCGGTGCCGAACGAGGCGTACTCTTCGTCGGCGACGCAGGCGACGAGGATGTCGCCGCTGAGCCCCTGCCGCCGCGCGCGGTCGGCGGCGACCATCATCGCCGCCACGCCGCCCTTCATGTCGAAGGAACCTCGGCCGTAGAGCCTGCCGTCGCGCACGACCGGATCGAGCGCATCGCCGTCATAGCTCGCCGTCGAGACGGTGTCATAGTGGCCGTTGAACATCAGCGAGCGGCCGCCGCCGGTGCCGCGAGCGATGCCGACGATCGACGGGCGGCGGGGATGCTCCTCCACCCGGTGCACCTCGAAGCCCCGCTCGGCGAACCAGGCGGCGCAGAAATCCCCGATCCGGCCTTCCCCGGCGCCGCCGGGCACGAGATCGGGGTTGACTGAATCGATGCGGACGAGGTCCGCCAGAAGATCGATCGGATCGTCGCTCATGGGGCAATCTCCTCCGGCTTCTTGCCGACGATGCCGGCGTAGATCGCCGGGTCGGTCGCGCCCTCGCTGTTGAAGACGAGGATGCGGGAGTCGGCGCCGAGGCGCAGCGCCTCCTTCGCCTCCGGATCGCGGAGGCAGGACAGAAGGCCGGCGAGACCGGTCGCGCCGCTCTCGCCGGCGACGATCGCCGGGTCGCCTGCGGCGGGGAAGGCCAGCCGGCGCATCGCCGCCACGGCCTCCTCCTCTTCAAGCGTCACGCAGCCATCGGCGAGATGGTGCAGGATCTTCCAGCCAAGCGGCGACGGCGTCGCGCATTCGAGCATGGCCATGATCGTCGGCTCGCCGTGCGGGATGGTGACCAGCCGTCCGGCCTCCGCGCTCGCAGCGACGCAGGCCGCGCGCGCCGGCTCGACCACGACAACCTTCGGCGCGGCGGCGCCGAGGCGCTGCGTGGCGTAGGCCGCGACCGCCGCCGCCATGCCGCCGACGCCGGCCTGAAGAAAGAGGTGGGTCGGAGGCTCCGCCATCCCATCCAGCGCCTCGCCGATCATCACGGTGTAGCCCTGCATGACGGTCAGCGGGATGTCCTCGTAGCCGTCCCACGCCGTGTCCGAGACGACCGTCCAGCCATTCTGTGCCGACATCTCAGCCGAGCGCACGATCGATTCGTCGTAGGAGCCGTCGACCCGGTTGATGTGCGCCCCGTAGGCGGCGATCGCCGCGGCGCGGCCTTCCGAGACGCCGGCGTGGATGAAGATCTCGCAAGCCGCCCCGGCGAGGCTGGCGCCCCAGGCGACCGAGCGGCCGTGGTTGCCGTCGGTAGCGCAGGCGAAGGTCATGGTCGCAGCGACGGCGCGCACGTCCGCGTCGCCGAGTTCGGCCGGCTGGACCGTCCGTCCGAGGCGGCGTGAGGCCTCATCGAGCACCAGCGACACGACCGCGTAGGCACCGCCCAACGCCTTGAAGCTCTTCAGGCCGAAACGCCGGCCCTCGTCCTTCACATGGATCGACGCGACGCCGCATTCGCCGGCAAGCCCCGGCAGGGCGTGGAGCGGCGTTGACGCATGGCCGGGCAGCACCGACAGGACAGTTGCGGCTTTCGCCCGTCCCGTTTCGCCGAGCGCGGCAAGAAGCTTCGTCTCGGGAGCCGGGCCGTTTCGAGCGGGAGTGAACATCGGGCTGCTCCTTTCTGACGTGACGGCAGGACATTATCCCGTCCGCGGCGACAAGTGCGCCCTGATTCCCGGCTCCAGACGGGACATCGTTGCGACCTCCGCTCGACCGGTGCACTCTGGTCCCACGCGACCGGAGACGGACCATGGACTTCGACCAATTCGACCGTAAGATTCTCATCCTCCTCCAGCAGGACAACCGCATGGCGCAGCGGGATATTGCCGAAGCGGTCAACCTGTCGTCGTCGTCGGTCAACCGCCGCATCGCGGCGATGGAGGCGGCCGGCATCATCAGCGCCAACGTCGCCGTCGTCGACCCGGCGAAGGTCGGCCGGCCGATCACGATCGTCGCCGAGATCACGGTGGAGAGCGAGCGGCTCGACCTGCTCGACGCCGTCAAGCGCCGTTTCGTAGAGTGCCCCCAGGTGCAGCAGGTCTACTACGTCACCGGCGACGTCGATTTCGTCCTGGTCATGGCCGTCGCCGACATGGCCGAATACGAGCGGCTGACGCGCGAACTGTTCTTTTCCGGCGGCAATGTCCGCCGATTCCGCACGCTGGTGGCCATGGAGCGCAGCAAGGTGTCGCTTTCTGTCAGCATGGCTCACGAATCGGGTTGAAGGCGCGATCCGCCTGCGCGATTCTGGGCGCCGCGAACGGGAAAACCGCCCATGACCGCCGGACAACGCCGCTACACCGTCTTCGAGACCGCCGCCGGCTGGTGCGGCATCGGCTGGAGCGACGCCGGAATTGCCCGCTTCCACCTGCCGGAGAAGACGATGGCTGCGGCCGAACGCGCCATGCAGCGCCGCATGGCGGTCGCTGTGGCCGGCGACCCGCCGCCCGCCGTCGCGGCGGCGATCTCGGCTGCGCGGCGCTACTTTTCCGGCGAGCCGACCGACTTCGCCGACGTCGTCCTCGATCTCGACGTGGAAGACGATTTCTTCCGCCGCATCTACGCCGCCGCCCGCACGCTCGGCTGGGGACGGACGACGACCTACGGCACGCTGGCGAAGGACCTCGGCGCCGGGCCGGAGGCCGCGCGTGACGTCGGCCAGGCGATGGCGAAGAACCCGGTGCCGCTGATCATACCCTGCCATCGCGTCCTCGCCGCCGGCGGCAGGATCGGCGGCTTCTCCGCGCCGGGCGGCTCTGTCGCCAAGCAGCGGATGCTGGAGATGGAAGGCGTCAGCGTCGGTCCGCCCCCTCCGCCCCAGGCGTCTTTCGGCTTCTGACGTCCGTTGGCCGGCAGACTTGCCGGCGCACGGCGAGACGATCGCATGTGGTAGCCAAAGATCGTCGCGGCGGCAGCACCCCCACCCCTCCACACAAGGGGGAGGGAGTCGTTGATGTCAGCGCCTTTCTTGAAATCATCGTTTCGAGGCGAGGCGGCGGAAACGCACGGGTTCCCCTCCCCCTTGTGGGGAGGGGTTGGGGTGGGGTTACTCGAACGCGTATACGCCAGTCCGCTCAGCGCTTGCCGCGCCGCGGCGGCCGGCCGGGAATCCCGGTCGAGGTCACCGAGACCGGGTCGCTGCCCGGGAAGCTGTCTTCCAGACCTTCCTCGAGCTGTTCCTCGAGTTCGTCCTTGTCGTCCGGCCGGTCGAAGGGCGGCAGAGTGTCCTTCGGCGGCTTGCTCGGCCTGGTCGCCATGGTTCCGCTCCTGCTTGTGGAGCGGAACCATAGCATCACGTGGCGGCGAGGGCGACCGCCGCGCCCTCTTTCAGGCCGGCCTCAGGCCGCGGCGTCGCGCGCGGCTTCGGACAGGAAGGTGAAGGCGTAGTCGGAGAACGAACGCCAGCACTCGACGCGGAAGGCGTCCTCGGCGGTCCTGTAGAGCACGATCTCGATCTTGCCGAGCACCGTGCGCGAGCAGGCGCCGACCGGGAAGGCCGCCAGCGACAGGTCCTGCGGGCAACCGGCGTTGACGGTCGCCTCCGCGCCTGCGCCGGTCACAGCGAAGGCGACGTTGCGGTGCGAGATGCCGACCGCCGAATGCAGGGCCTTCGTGGTGCCGGCATCGGCGAGCGGCTCGCCGCCCGCCTCGTCGATGACCAGCCACTCGTCGGGGCCGAGCCACAGCGCGGTGCGCCCCTTCGCCGAGGCCGAGGTCTTCGGCGCCTGCGGCAGCTTGACACCGAGCGCCTTCGACAGCGCCGCGACCGAAGCCTCCGGCGCGCGCAGCGAGATACGCTCGGCCGGCGGCAGCACGGCGACCTTCGCCGCCGAAGCCGAGAATTCGCGCCCGGCCTGTGCCGGCCTGCGTAATGCCGCGGTGCCCGCGGCTGCGGTCGCTGCCTTAGCCATTGAGGCGATCCCCCTTCTCGTCGAAGAACACCATGCCGGTCACTTCCGCCTCGATCGTCCCGTTCGGCATCGGGATATGGATCGTCTCGCCCATGCGGTCGCGGCCGCCGGCGAGCAGCGCCAGCGCGATCGAGCGGCCGCAATTCTCCGACCAGTAGCTCGAGGTGACGTGGCCGATCATCTTCATCGGCACGGGCTGCTTCGGGTCGGCGACGATCTGTGCGCCTTCCTCCAGCACCACCTTCGGGTCCTTGGTCTTCAGGCCGACGAGCTGCTTGCGCCCCTTGGCGACGAGGTCCGGGCGCATCAGGCCGCGGATGCCGACGAAGTCGGTCTTCTTCTTGCCGACCGCCCAGTCGAGCCCGGCGTCGTTCGGCGTCACCGTGCCGTCCGTGTCCTGGCCGACGATGATGTAGCCCTTCTCGGCGCGCAGCACGTGCATGGCCTCGGTGCCGTAGGCGCAGGCGCCGTGCTTCTGCCCTTCCGCCCACAGCGCTTCCCACACAGCCTGGCCGTAGTCGGCTGGCACGTTGACCTCGAAGCCGCGGTCGCCGGTGAACGACATGCGGAACAGCCTCGTCGGCACGCCGCAGATCCTGCCCTCGCGCACCGACATGTGCGGCATGGCGGCGTCCGAAAGGTCGATGCCCTCGACCAGCGGCGCGATGATGTCGCGCGACTTAGGACCCTGAACGGCAATGACCGCCCACTGCTCCGACGTCGAGGTCAGCCACACCTTGAGATGCGGGAACTCGGTCTGCAGGTAGTCCTCCATCATGTTCATGACGCGGGCCGCGCCGCCCGTAGTGGTGGTTACGTGGAAGCGGTCCGGCGCCAGGCGTCCGACGACGCCGTCGTCATAGATGAAGCCGTCCTCGCGCAGCATGATGCCGTAGCGGCAGCGGCCGGGCTCCAGCTTCTCCCACGGGTTGGTGTAGAGCAGCTCCATGAACTTCGCCGCGTCGGGGCCGACGACCTCGATCTTGCCCAGCGTCGAGGCGTCGAACAGGCCGGCGGCCTTGCGCACGGTCACGCATTCGCGGTTCACCGCTGCATGCATGTCCTCGCCGGCGCGCGGGAAGTACCAGGCGCGCTTCCACTGGCCGACATCCTCGAACACGGCGCCGTTGGCTTCAGCCCAGGGATGGATCGAGGTGCGCCGCGTCGGATCGAACAGCGGCCCGCGCGCATGGTTGACGATGGCGCCGAAGGTCACCGGCGTGAACGGCGGCCTGAACGTGGTCAGGCCGACCTCCGGCATCTCCTTGCCGAGCGCGTCCGCCGCGATCGCCAGTCCGTGCAGGTTCGACGTCTTGCCCTGGTCGGAGGCCATGCCGTTGGTGGTGAAGCGCTTGACGTGCTCGATCGAGCGCATGCCTTCGCGCACCGCCTGACGGATGTCCTTGGCGGTGACGTCGTTCTGGAAGTCGACGAACGCCTTCACCGTCGTGTCCGGGCCCGCACCCGGCGCCGATCCGACGACGCCGCCGGTCCAGCTCTCCGCAGCGTCGACCTTGAGTTTCATGGCCTTCGCCGTGCCGCCGGTGTCCCTGGCCGCCTTCTCGCCGGCCTTCAGCGCCTCGGCGATGGTCGCCTCCAGGCTGTCGGTGCCGTTGCAGGCGCCGACCGACACGCAGTCCTGCGCGTAGGCGCCGGGCAGGAAGCGCTTCGTCGCCTCGTCGAAGGCGACCTTGCCGCGCGATTGCGAGAACATGTGCACCGAGGGCGTCCAGCCGGCCGAGACCAGCAGAGCGTCGATGTCGACGGTACGCGACGGCCCGCCGTTCTTCGGCTCGATCGTCATCGAAGCGACGCGCAGGCGGCCGCCGACGGAGACGACGGCGCGGCCGTGGTTGATCTCGATGCCGAGCGCGCGCGCCTCGTCGACCGCCTTGCCGGTCGGGTTGTCGCGCAGGTCGACGATCGCCGCCACGTCGACGCCGGCCTTCTTCAGGTCGATCGCCGCGCCGTAGGCGGAATCGTTGGAGGTGTAGACGCCGACCTTGCGGCCGACGGCGACGCCGTAGTGGTTGAGGAAGGTGCGGCCGGCGGAAGCCAGCATGATGCCCGGCCGGTCGTTGTCGGCGAACACCATGTGCCGCTCGATGGCGCCGGCGGCCAGGATCACGCGCTTGGCGCGCACCTGCCACAGCCGCTCGCGCGGCAGGTCGTGGCCGGGCGAGGAAAGATGGTCGGTGACGCGCTCGGTGAGCCCGACGAAGTTCTGCGCGTAGTAACCGAAGGCCGTCGTGCGGGTGAGTACGCGGACGTTGTCCATGGCGGCGAGCCGCGCGGCGGTCTTCTGCGCCCAGCTCCAGCCGTCCTCGCCGTTGATGACGGCGCCCTTCTCGAAGTGCAGCGCCCCGCCTACCCCGGCGCGCTCGTCGCAGAGGATGACGCGCACGCCGCTCTCGGCAGCGGCAAGCGCTGCGGCAAGACCCGCGGCGCCGGCGCCGATCACCAGCACGTCGCAATGGACGAAGCGCGAGGCATAGTGGTCGGGATCCGGCTGGTCCGGCGCCACGCCGAGGCCGGCGGCGGCGCGGATGACGGGCTCGTAGAGCGACTTCCACGCCACCTTCGGCCACATGAAGGTCTTGTAGTAGAAGCCGGCCGAGAAGAAGGGCGAGCCGAGGTCGTTGACGGCGCCGACGTCGAAGGAGAGCGACGGCCAGCGGTTCTGCGAGATCGCGTCGAGCCCGTCATAGAGCTCCTGCACCGTGGCGCGGACGTTCGGCGTCTTGCGCGCCGCGTCGCGCGACACCGTCACCAGCGCGTTGGGCTCCTCCGAGCCGGCGCCGAGCACGCCACGCGGCCGGTGGTACTTGAACGAGCGGCCGAAGAGATGCACGCCGTTGGCGAGCAGCGCCGAGGCGAGCGTGTCGCCGGCGACGCCCGTGTAGGGCTTGCCGTCGAAGGTGAAGCGGGCGGTGCGGGCCGGCGTCAGCCGGCCGGCGCCGGCGATGCGGTGGGACTGGCTCATGCCGAAAAACCTTCCAGATGGGATGCCGGCGTTCCTGCGCGGCAACGAAGAGCGCGGTCGGTCAACGCGAACCCTCCTTCAGCTTCGGCTTCGGCTCGCCGGCCTTGTAGGTCATGACGAACCTGTCGGTCACCGTGTCGCGGACGGCATTGAAGAAGCGCGCGCAGCCGTGGATGTGGCGCCAGCGTTCGTAGATCAGCCCCTTGGGATTGGAGCGGATGAAGAAGAACGCCTCGAAGTCCTCGTCGGACTCGGCGGCGAGGTTGGTAGAGCGGGCGATGTGCGCCTCGCCGGCGTTGCGGAACTCGAGTTCCGGACGCTCTTCCTCGCAATAGGGGCAGCGGATCAGCAGCATCGGGCGGTCCTCAGATTTCTTTGTCCAGCGGCTGGCCGTCGGCGCACAGCGCGCGGCCCAAGTTCTCGAAAGGCGCGAGCCGCCTGATCAGCGTCTCGAGGCTGTCGAAGGGGAGGTAGAGGTCGCGGTCCTCGTGGCTGGCGAGCAGCGCGAAGAGATCGGCGGAGACGATGACGCTGCGCGGCAGCGTCATGTTGCCGGGCACCTGCGGCACGTCGGTGCGCCACGGCTCGGTGAAGATCACCGTCCGGCGCCCGCCGTAGTCGACGCAGGTCAGCTTGCCCTCGTCGACGGAGAACGGCCATTCGTGCGCGGTCTCGCCCTTGCGGAGGGCGATCTCCGGGAAGACGCCGGCCTCGGTCAATGCGGCCGCGGCCAGCCCCTCGCCGGCGAAGGCGAGCGGCAGCACGACCGACATGGCGGCGGCGAGGGTCTGCATCAGTGCGCCACGGCCGCCGCGGCCGCCTCGTCGATCAGCCGGCCGCTGCGGAAGCGCTCGATGGTGAACGGCGCGTTGATCGGGTGCGGCTCGTCGCGGGCGATCGTGTGGGCGAAGACGTGGCCGGAACCCGGCGTCGCCTTGAAGCCGCCGGTGCCCCAGCCGCAGTTCACGAAGAGGCCCTTCACCGGCGTCTTGGCCAGGATCGGCGAACGGTCCGGTGTCACGTCGACGATGCCGCCCCACGAGCGCAGCATCTTCATGCGCGTGAACATCGGGAACATCTCGCAGATCGCGTCGAGCGTGTGGTTGATGATATGCAGGCCGCCCGTCTGCGAATAGGAGACGTACTGGTCGGTGCCGGCGCCGATGACCAGTTCGCCCTTGTCGGACTGCGAGATGTAGGCGTGCACCGTGTTCGACATGACCACGCAGGGGAACACTGGCTTCACCGGCTCGGAGACCAGCGCCTGCAGCGGGTAGCTCTCCAGCGGCATGCGCACGCCGGCCATCTGCATGATGACCGAGGAGTGGCCGGCGGCGACCACGCCGATCTTCTTCGCCCCGATGAAGCCCTTCGTCGTGTCGACGCCGGTCACGGCGCCGTCGGGGCCGCGCGCAATGCCGGTCACCTCGCAGTTCTGGATGATGTCGACGCCGCGGGCCGCCGCGCCGCGCGCATAGCCCCAGGCCACCGCGTCGTGGCGGGCCGTGCCGCCGCGGCGCTGCAGGGTGGCGCCGACCACCGGATAGCGGGCGTCGCGCGAGATGTTGAGCGGCGGGCAGTATTCCTTGGCCTGCTCGGGCGTCAGCCACTCGTTGTCGATGCCGTTCAGCCGGTTGGCATGGACGTGGCGCTTCAGCACCTGGACGTCGTGGACGTTGTGGGCGAGCATCATGACGCCGCGGGCGGAGTACATGACGTTGTAGTTCAAGTCCTGGGAAAGCCCGTCCCAGAGCTTGACGGCATGGTCGTAGATGCCGGCGCTCTCGTCGTAGAGGTAGTTGGAGCGGATGATGGTGGTGTTGCGGCCGGTGTTGCCGCCGCCGAGCCAGCCCTTCTCGATGACGGCGACGTTGGTGACGCCGTGCTCCTTGGCCAGGTAGTAGGCAGTCGCCAGGCCGTGGCCGCCGGCGCCGACGATGATCACGTCGTAGGCCTTCTTCGGCTCCGGCGAGGTCCACTGCTGTTCCCAGCCCTTGTGGCCGCGCATGGCCTCCCGGGCGATCGCGAATACCGAATATTTGCGCATGGGCTGGGCCTCGAAATCTGGCGGATCGGCGGTCTCCCCCGACCGGTCGCGAGGTGTAGCACTAGCGAAAAGGCGCTGCCAGCCTTGCGCTGTTTGCGACGGCGATTGCCGCTTTGCGCCGC
>CAYJMY010000069.1:0-21131 GCA_964371125.1 uncultured Mesorhizobium sp.
GGATCGAACATTTCAAAACATCCTCAAATGAAGCGTCCACAATCGAAACGGACCATTTGCGAATAATGTTCCGAGGTCCTGCAACCGACTTAGCGCTGCGGTTGGGGCATTCCAAGGGCACACAGATGCATTGCAAGAAAATGTGACCGGATGCGACAAGGTGGTTGGCCCGCCGTCCGAACGGCTGGTTTTGAGGTGTCGGCGCGCCGTGCTTGTAATTTTGCCTTGAAGGCGGTATGCAGCGCGCCAATATTCCCGACACATTCAAGCAGGAAAGGGGCATCGATGGCCCGCGTCACCGTTGAAGACTGCATCGACAAGGTCGAGAACCGCTTCGAACTGGTTCTCCTCGCGGGGCATCGCGCCCGCCAGATCTCCCAGGGCGCGCCGATCACCGTCGACCGCGACAACGACAAGAACCCGGTCGTCGCGCTGCGCGAGATCGCCGACGAGACGCTGTCGCCGGGCGACCTCAAGGAGGATCTGATCCACTCGCTGCAGAAGCATGTCGAGGTCGACGAACCCGAGGCCGAGGCCGGCGAGCTGGTCGACCAGGCCGCGTCCGCCGACGCCGAACGCGAGGAGGACGCCGTCACCTTCGATCGCATGACCGAAGAGGACCTGCTCGCCGGCATCGAAGGGCTCGTCCCGCCGGAAAAGAGCGACGACTACTGATCCCGGAGCGGTTCGCGCCCTTTCGCGGCGCCGCGAACGTGGCTATCTATTTCATGCGCCGCACATAACGTGCGGCGCATGATTTCATTCCAGGGACCGGAATAGCCTCATGATGCGTCAATATGAGCTTGTCGAGCGCGTCCAGCGCTACAAGCCCGACGTCAACGAGGCGCTGCTTAACAAGGCCTATGTCTACGCCATGCAGAAGCATGGCCCCCAGAAGCGGGCCTCCGGCGATCCCTATTTTTCCCACCCCCTCGAGGTGGCGGCGATCCTCACCGACATGCACATGGATGAGGCGACGATCGCGGTCGCTCTGCTCCACGACACGATCGAGGACACCACCGCCACCCGCCAGGAGATCGATGAGCTGTTCGGCCCCGACATCGGCCGGCTGGTCGAGGGCCTGACCAAGCTGAAGAAGCTCGACCTCGTCTCCAAGAAGGCCGAGCAGGCGGAGAACCTGCGCAAGCTGCTCCTCGCAATCTCCGAGGACGTGCGCGTGCTCCTCGTCAAGCTGGCGGACCGGCTGCACAACATGCGCACCCTCGACCACATGCGCAGCGACAAGCGCGTGCGCATCGCCGAGGAGACCATGGAGATCTATGCGCCGCTCGCCGGCCGCATGGGCATGCAGGACATGCGCGAGGAGCTCGAGGAACTGGCCTTCCGCACCATCAACCCGGAAGCGCACCGCACCGTCACCGAACGGCTGAAGGACGTGCTCGAGCGCAACCGCAACGTCATCGCCGAAATCGAGCGCTCGCTTCTCACCCTCTTCGAGAAGTACGGGATCGAGGTCCAGGTCAAGAGCCGGCAGAAGAAGCCGTGGTCGGTGTTCCGCAAGATGGAGACCAAGGCGCTGTCCTTCGAGCAGCTGTCCGACATCTTCGGCTTCCGCGTCGTCGTCGGCACCATCGAGGGATGTTATCTTGCTCTCGGCGCCATCCATACGACCTGGTCGATGGTGCCCGGCCGCTTCAAGGACTACATCTCAACGCCGAAACAGAACGATTACCGCTCGATCCACACCACCATCGTCGGTCCCTCGCGCCAGCGCGTGGAGCTGCAGATCCGCACCCGCGACATGGACGAGGTGGCCGAATACGGCGTTGCCGCGCATTCACTCTACAAGGACGGCGCGGCAAGGGCCGCCGGCGCCTCGGGACCGTCGAGCGACACCAACGCCTATGCCTGGCTGCGCCGCACCATCGAGCAGCTCTCCGAGGGCGACAGCCCCGAGGACTTCCTCGAGAACACCAAGCTAGAACTGTTCCACGACCAGGTGTTCTGCTTCACGCCGAAGGGCATGCTCATCGCGCTGCCGCGCGGCGCCACGCCGATCGACTTCGCCTACGCCGTGCACACCGACATCGGCGATACCTGCGTCGGCGCCAAGGTCAACGGCCGCATCATGCCGCTGATGACCGAGCTGAAGAACGGCGACGAGGTCGACATCATCCGTTCCAAGGCTCAGGTTCCGCCGGCCGCCTGGGAATCCATCGTCGTCACCGGCAAGGCCCGCGCCGCCATCCGCCGCGCCACCAAGAACGCCATCCGCAAGCAGTATTCGGGCCTCGGCACGCGCATCCTCGAGCGCGCCTTCGAACGCGCCGGCAAGGCCTTCTCCAAGGAGAAGTTGAAGCCCGTGCTCCACCGCCTGGCGCGCAAGGACGTCGAGGACGTGCTCGCTGCCGTCGGCCGCGGCGAACTGGCGTCGAGCGACGTCGTCAAGGCCGTCTTCCCCGACTACAAGGACGAGCGCGTCACCCAGGCCGCCCCCCGGCAGCGCGAGGAGGGCTGGTACAACCTGCGCAACGCCGCCGGCATGCTCTTCCAGATCCCCGGCCGGGCGTCGAAGAAGAAGGGCGCCGGAGACGCCGGCGAGAAGGGCGAGGGCGCCGTCCCCATCCGCGGCGTGCGCGGCGATCTGCCGGTGCGTTTCGCCCCGGAAGGGGCTGTGCCCGGCGACCGCATCGTTGGCATCATGCAGCCCGGCTCCGGCATCACCATCTATCCCATCCAGTCGCCGTCGCTGACAGCATTCGACGACCAGCCCGAGCGCTGGATCGACGTGCGCTGGGACATCGACGAGACGACCCGCGAGCGTTTTCCGGCGCGCATCTCGGTGACCGCCATCAACGCGCCCGGCTCGCTCGCCGAGATCGCCCAGGTGGTCGCGGCCAACGACGCCAATATCCACACCCTGTCGATGGTGCGCACAGCGCCCGACTTCACCGAGATGGCGATCGACCTCGAAGTGTGGGATCTGAAGCATTTGAACCGGCTGCTGTCGCAGCTCAAGGACAACGCCATCGTCAGCGAAGCCAAGCGCGTCAACGGCTGACCGGAAGGACGACATGAAGACCGAAGACGTGCTCGACATCTTCCGCGAGGCCGGCGCCGTCCTCGAGGGTCATTTTATCCTCACCTCGGGCCTGAGGAGCCCGGTCTTCCTGCAGAAGGCGCGCGTCTTCATGCATGCCGACATGACCGAGAAACTCTGCCGGGCACTGGCCGGCGAGATCCGGGCGAAGGTTCCCGGCCGCATAGACTATGTCGTCGGCCCGGCGGTCGGCGGCCTGATACCCGCCTACGAGACCTCGCGCCATCTCGGCGTGCCGGCAATCTGGGTCGAGCGCGAGGGCGGCGAGTTCCGCCTGCGCCGCTTCGAGATCGAGAAGGGCGCCCGCGTCGTCATCGTCGAGGACATCGTGACGACCGGCCTGTCGATCCGCGAGACCATCGACTGCCTGAAGAAGCTCGGCGCCGAGGTGCTCGCCGCCGCCTGCATCATCGACCGCTCGGCGGGCAAGACCGACGTCGGCGTGCCGCTGGTGGCGCTCGCCGAATACGAGGTGCCGGCCTATCCGGCCGACGCGCTGCCGCCCGAACTCGCCGCCATCCCGCCGGTCAAGCCGGGCAGCCGAAATATCTGACGATGATCATCGGCATCGGCTCCGACCTGATCGATATCCGCCGCATCCAGCGCTCCATCGAGCGTCACGGCGAGCGCTTCCTCGCCCGGGTCTACACCGACGTCGAGCGCGTCCGCGCCGACAGCCGCGGCGCCCGCTTCGCCTCCTACGCCAAGCGCTTTGCCGCCAAGGAGGCCTGCGCCAAGGCGCTCGGCACCGGCATTTCCGGCGGCGTCTTCTTCCGCGACATGGGCGTCGTCAACCTGCCCGGCGGCCGGCCGACTCTGGAGCTGACCGACGGCGCGGCGGCCCGGCTTGCCGCGCTCACCCCGCCCGGCACGCGCGCGGTGGTGCACCTGACGATCACCGACGACTTCCCGCTCGCCCAGGCATTTGTCGTCATCGAAGCGCTTCCGGCCGGATAAAAGCCCCGATTGCTTGCCAGGGCGCGGGGTGGCAGTGCGGATTTGCCTCGCTGCCGTTGCCCCTGGCCGCGCAAGCCGGTAAGACGGGCGCCGACAAATCGAGGACGACATGAGCGTGGCCGAAAAGACGGAAAAGAAATCTGGCGGTCTTGGCGAAACCATCAACGTCATCGTCCAGGCGCTGATCCTGGCGCTGGTGATCCGCACCTTCCTGTTTCAGCCCTTCTCGATCCCGTCGGGCTCGATGCGGCCGACCCTGCTCGAGGGCGACTATCTGTTCGTCACCAAATGGTCCTACGGCTATTCGCGCTATTCGCTGCCGTTCTCGCCGAACCTGTTCTCCGGCCGCATCTGGGGAAGCACGCCCGACCGCGGCGAGGTCGCCGTCTTCAAGTACCCGCCCAATCCCTCGCTCGACTACATCAAGCGCGTCGTCGGCCTGCCCGGCGACCGCATCCAGATGAAGGGCGGCCAGCTCCACATCAACGGCCAGCCGGTGGCCCGCGAGAAGGTCGGCCAGATCGACAACTTCGACGTCACCGAGGTCGATCGTCCGGTCGACGTCTGGCGCGAGACGCTGCCCAACGGCGTCTCCTACGACACGCTCGACCTGACGCCGAACTCGATCGCCGACGACACGCGCGAGTTCGTCGTGCCGGAAGGCCACTTCTTCATGATGGGCGACAACCGCGACAACTCCGCCGACAGCCGCGTCTTCGGCTTCGTCCCGGAGGATCATCTGGTCGGCCGCGCCAATATCATCTTCTTCTCCATCGCCGAGGGGGCCTCGCCGCTGGAGATCTGGAAGTGGCCGAGCCTGATGCGGCCCTCGCGCCTGTTCAACTGGGTGTCGTGATGGCCCTGAACGTGAAGGCCCTGGGCCGGACACGGCCATGCCGACGCCCAAGCTGAGCGGCGCCGACCTCGCCGTCGCGCTCGCCGGCCCGACCGGCCACGCCTTCGCCGACCACGAGCGCCTGCGCCGGGCACTGACCCACGCCAGCGCCCGCCACGCCACCGGCCTCGACTACGAGCGCATGGAATTCCTCGGCGACCGCGTACTCGGCCTGGTCGCCGCCGAAATGGTGTTTTCCGCGTTTCCCGAGGCGCCGGAGGGCGAGCTCTCCTTGCGCCTCAACGCGCTGGTCAACGCCGAGACGCTGGCCACGATCGCCGACGAGATCGGACTCACCGACCTGATCCATGTCGGCGCCGAGATCCGCCGCCAGCCGGGCGGTCGGCGCACCAACTTACGCGCCGACGCGCTGGAGGCGCTGATCGCCGCGCTCTACCTCGAGGCCGGCCTCGACGCCGCCCGCGTCTTCATCCTGCGCTGGTGGGGACCGCGCGCCGCCGCCGCCGCGGTCGCCCGCCGCGATCCCAAGACCGAGCTGCAGGAATGGGCGCACCAGGCCGAGGGAGTTGCCCCGGCATACGCCATCGACGGCCGCGCCGGCCCCGACCACGAGCCGGTCTTCACCGTCTCGGTGCGCGTCGGTTCGCGCCCGCCCGAGACCGCCACCGGCCGCTCGCGCCGCGAGGCCGAGCAGGCGGCGGCGGCGAAGTTCCTCGTGCGCGAGGGCGTATGGGCCGCCCCGGGGACGGCGCCTTGAACGGCCCATGCCAACGGAGCGGCACATGATCGATGAGACGCAGAAGAAGACCCGCTCCGGCTTCGTCGCCCTGATCGGCGCGCCGAACGCCGGCAAGTCGACGCTGGTCAACCGCCTGGTCGGCACCAAGGTGTCGATCGTCACGCACAAGGTGCAGACCACCCGCGCCGTCGTCCGCGGCATCGCGGTCCACGGCGACGCGCAGATCGTCTTCGTCGACACGCCGGGCATCTTCCGCCCGCGCCGCCGGCTCGACCGGGCGATGGTCACCACCGCCTGGGGCGGGGCGAAGGACGCCGACCTGGTCCTCGTCCTCCTCGACGCCGAGCGCGGCATCAAGGGCGACGCCGAGGCCCTTCTCGAGGCGCTTTCCGGCGTGCGCCAGCCGAAGATCCTGGTGCTCAACAAGGTCGACCGCGTGCGGCCCGAGGCGCTGCTGGCGCTCTCGGCCGACGCCAACGCCCGCGCCGAATTCGAGCGCACCTTCATGGTCTCGGCGCTCACCGGATCGGGCGTCGACGACCTGCTCGACTTCCTCGCCGCGCGCCTGCCGGAAGGCCCGTGGTACTATCCGGAGGACCAGGTCTCCGACCTGCCCATGCGCCAGCTCGCCGCCGAGATCACCCGCGAGAAGCTGTATCTGAGGCTGCACCAGGAACTGCCCTACTCCTCCACCGTCGAGACGGAGAAATGGGAGGAACTGCAGAACGGCTCGGTACGCATCGAGCAGGTCATCTATGTCGAGCGCGACAGCCAGAAGGCGATCGTGCTCGGCGAGAAGGGCAGGACCATCCGCGCCATCGGCCAGGCCGCGCGCCAGGAGATCGCCGGGATCCTCGAGCAGCCGGTGCACCTCTTCCTCTTCGTCAAGGTGCGCGAGAACTGGGGCGACGACCCCGAGCGCTACCGCGAGATGGGCCTGGATTTCCCGGGGTAGGGGAGTTCGTACGCGCCGCGTCGGAGCGGATCGGCTTGGCCCTGCGTCGCCGTCCGGTTGGCTTGTCAGCGCTCCCGCCGCTTCGTCTCAGCGCTGTTCCACGCTGGAGACCTCGTAGGTCCATACGCGGAAGGCCTTCAGCAGGTGCGGGCCGAAGGAGTTGACCAGCGGCACGTCGGCCGCGTCGCGGCCCCGCGCGACGACGATCCTGCCGATCCGCGGCCGGTTGTTGCGTGGATCGAACGTGTGCCACGCCCCGTCGAGGAAAACCTCCATCCAGGCGCTGAAGTCCATCGGATCGACGACCGGCACGCCGATGTCGCCGAGATGGCCGTTGACGTAGCGCGCCGGGATGTTCAGGCAGCGGCACAGTGCCACCGCCAGGTGTGCATAGTCGCGGCACACCCCGACGCGTTCCTGGAAGGCTTCCAGCGCCGTCCGCGTCGAGCGGGCCTGCATGTAGTCGAAGCGGATGTGGCCATTGACGAAATCGCAGATCGCCTGGACGCGGCCCCATCCGGGCGCGACATTGCCGAACAGGTCCCAGGCGGTCTGGCTGAGGCGGTCGGTCTCGCAGTAGCGGCTGCCGAGCAGGTAGCCGAGGCACTCGTCCGGCAAGTCCTGAACCGGAATTTCGCGGGCGTCCGGCAGCACCCGATCCGGCATGCCGTCGTCCTCGATCGTGGCGTCGCCCCACATGGTCAGGTCGCCCGCCGGCGCGACGAGGCGCCGGCAGCGGTTGCCGTAAAGGTCGCGGTAGGTCGTCGTCGGCACCTCCGGCGTGGTGAAGGTCGTTTCCGGAACCCGGATGTCGGCGGCGCGGTCCTCGTGCACCGAAAGCAGGCACACCAGAGCGGTCGGCTGCTGGCAGTGCATCGTGATCTCGTAGCCGTAGCGGATCAGCATCGGCGCCCCCTAACTGAAGTCGGCGGCGGTCAGCGTATACGAATTGCGGCGGCCGTAGGAATAGGCCTCGCGTGCGACGTCCTGGATGGACTGGCGCAGCGCGTCGAAGGCAGAGAGGCACCCGGCCTCCAGCGTGCCCGACGACCCGTGCAGGGCCGCCTCCGAAATCGCCAGAGCACCCGCCTCGACGAAGAAGCGGACCTCGAACATGCCGTCATAGCCGCTGAAGCGCACGGCGTTGCGCGCCTCGTCGAAGCTGCGGCTCCGGTTGGGGAATTCGAGTGTCATTGTCCGTATCCTTCGACAGCGCACGGTGAGGGCCGGAAGCCCGCCGCCGGCGTGGCCTGCGCCTTGCGGCTTCCGCCGTGGCGGTGGTTGAGCGACAGCATGCTCTCGGTTGCGTCCGACCGGCTGAGGCCGGTCATCGACCGGTCTTCCGCATCGGCGGGAACGCCGGTGAACACGTGGTAGACGGTCCGGAAGCGCTCCGCTTCGATGCGGCGGCCGTACTGGTGTCCCGCGGCGTCGCGGCCAGATGCGACGCCCGCGCCTTCCCCGACGCGGCTCCCGGCGGCCTGCCGCCGTTGTCCGTGATCGTTGCCGAAGTTCTTCATGGCTATGGCCCTCCCTCGGTGTCCGATTGAATGCCGGGATCGCCGCTGTAGAGCACTTTCCCCCAGGCGCTGGTGACCGACATGGCGTCCGGCCGCTGCGGCATATCGAGCGTCAGTGCAAGCCGCCGGGCGATCGCGATGGCGTCTTCGGCGTCGAGAGCTTCCGCGCTCTCACGGCCGACCAGGGCGTGCGCGTCGTCCGCGTCCCGGGTCCTGTAGAACTCGATCACGACCCGCATCGCGGCGCGCCTCCGGTTTCGCCAAGAAGCACGCCTATTTCTTCGCCTTGCCGCGCGGCGCGTTGACGTTGGCGGAAAGCCCGATCTGATCGCCGAACGGGACTTCAGCCTTGGGCGAGGCCTTTTCCTGCTTCGGCTTCCTGATTTCGCGGCTGCTGCGTTTCTGTCCCTTGGTCATGGCCGAACGTCCTTTCCATGAGAGTCGTCGTCTCGTCCCCGGCGCGCGACATGTCGACCGCTTCGAGATCGTCCTGGGTCGCCACCCGCTCGTGACGTTCCTCGTCGTTGCGGATGCGGTACTGCGGCGAGTTCACCTTCGGCGGCAGGGTGGCGGTGATATAGAAGATGCTCGACGGCGGCAGCGCCGTCGCGAAACTGGTCTTCAGCCGGACCGTCTGGCCGACCGCGAAGAGATGCGATGCGGCCTCGCGGCGCACCGGCCGGATGTTCCGGTGGTAGAAGCTTGCGGCGGTCATGTTTGCTGCTGGTCCTTCTTCTGTGCGGCGTCGAGATCGGCCGGATCGACCGGCACCATCTGCCTGGCCATGGCCCGCGAAGCGATCGCCGGCAGGTGGATGAAGGTGCCGACGCGTCGCCAGGCCAGCCGGTCGATACCCTCGATCAGTTCCTCGTGGTGTTCGACCCGGTATTCTCCCGGCGGCTGCGGCTCTCCGTGGCCGGGCAGGAGGAAGGGCGACGCGAAGCGTATGGTGGACTCGGTCGTCCGCGTGTTCATCTCGGCGGTCTCCGCGGGAATGCGCAGACGCGCCTCCTGCATCGTTCCCGTCCGGACGGCAGCGGTTCCGGGGCTTGGTTCCCGGGCTGCCGGGCACATCCGTCGCCGGCTGTACCCAGGGTCGACGCCGTGGCGCATACCACGGCTCGAACGGCGCGACATGCGGCACCTGGCCGGCGCGGTGCAGTCGCTGTCTGAAATTCGGTGAAAGATCGCGAGTTCGTTCGACCGCGAAGCCAATTCTGGCCAAATCAACTGCTTGGATATATGCGCCTGAATTGAGTTTCGAACAAGGCCGGCCGCCGGGTTTATTGTCTTTGGCGTTAACTGAATCGTTCCGCCCGCGGCCGGGGATTTATCGCACGAAGCGGATTTTCTCGAACCGAAAAGAAGGCAGCGGGCGAAAATCTTCGCCGCACCTCCGCCTGGGCGGCTGCGTGGACGACGGCGTACCATCATCCCGCCATTCCGCGACGAATGCCTTCGATCGGTCGGCGACCGCGCCTCGTATCCCGGCCTGGCCAGGTTTCCACGCGACGTCTTGCGTGAGGCTCAAAATCATGCGTTATTCCCAATTGAAAATAACGGAGGGTTCGACATGGCCCGCTTCTTGTTGCGTTTCGGCTGTATCGTCTTCGCAGCGCTTGGGTTTGGCTATGGCCAGGCGTCCGCCCAAGCAGACGCTCCGGTGGTCGCTGCGGCGGCAAATCTGCAGTTTGCGATCGAGGAGGTCGCCAAGAGCTTCGCCGCGGATACGGGAACGGACGTCCGCCTTTCAATGGGTTCAACGGGGAATATCGCTCGCCAGATTCGCGAGGGAGCGCCTTATGAGTTGTTCCTCTCGGCGGACGATTCGACTCTGCTCGCTCTGGCGCGGGACGGCCTCACCCGCGACGAGGGCGTCGTCTACGCGGTCGGCCGCATCGTGCTCATCGCGCCGAACGGTTCTCCCCTCCGGGCCGACGGCACGTTGGGCTCGCTCGAGGAAGCGCTGGCGGCCGGCACGATCGGGAAGTTCGCCATCGCCAATCCCGAACACGCCCCGTTCGGCGTGGCGGCGCGCGAGGCGCTCGTCCACAAGGGCCTGTGGGACAAGCTTCAGCCGCACATCGTTCTCGGCGAGAACGTCAGCCAGGCGGCCCAGTTCGCCGTTTCGGGCAACGCCGAAGGCGGCATCATCGCCTACTCGCTGGCGCTGGCGCCGAACGTCAGGGACAAGGCAACGTTCGAACTCATCCCGGAGGAGTGGCATCGGCCCTTGCGCCAGCGCATGGCCCTGCTCAAGAATGCGGGCCCGGTCGCGGAGGCCTTTTACGACTACGTCAAGGGACCTGCCGCGCGCGCGATCATGGAACGCTACGGCTTCGTCCTGCCGAAAGGAGAATGAATGGACTGGACGGCGCTCTGGCTGTCACTCAGGCTGGCGGCGTGGACGGTCGCCATCCTGCTGCCGGTGGCCATCCTGGTCGGTCGCTTCCTCGCCTGGCGCCGGTTCCGTTCGAAGGGGCTGGTCGAGGCGCTGGTCATGCTGCCGCTGGTGCTGCCGCCCACCGTCTTCGGCTTCTACCTGATGGTCGCGTTCGGGGCCAGCAGCCCTCTTGGCCAGTTCTGGCGCGAGGCGATCGGCCACCAACTCGTCTTCTCCTTCGAGGGGCTCGTGGCGGCCTCGGTCATCTTCAATCTGCCCTTCGCCATCCAGCCGGCGCAACGCGGTTTCGAGGCGATCCCGGTCGACGTGCGCGAGGCCGCCATGTGCTGCGGCCTGTCGCCCTGGCGGTCGCTGCTGAAGGTCGAACTGCCGCTGGCCTGGCCCGGCCTGATGACGGCGATGGTGCTGACCTTCGCCCATACGCTCGGCGAGTTCGGCATCGTGCTGATGGTCGGCGGTTCCATCCCGGGCGAGACGAAGACCATCGCCATCGCCATCTATGACCGCGTCCAGGCCTTCGACGACCGTTCGGCGGGCATCATGTCCGCGGTGCTGCTGGCCATCTCGCTGTTCACGATCACCGTGACGTACTGGCTGTCGGCACGCGTCGGCCGGAGGCTTTCCTGATGGCGCTGGAGATAATGGCGCGGGCTTCCGCGCCGATCCCGCTCGACATCGCCTTCAGGGTGGAGCCGGGCGAGCTGCTGGCGCTCGTCGGCCATTCCGGCGCGGGCAAATCGACCATGCTGCGTACGATCGCGGGCTTGTGGACGCCGGCCGAAGGGAAAGTCGCGGTCAACGGCGAGGTCTGGCTCGACACGGCCCGGCGCATCGACCTCGCGCCGCACCGCCGCCGGGTGGGCATCGTCTTCCAGTCCTACGCGCTCTTCCCGCACATGACGGCGCTCGCCAACGTCGTCGCCGCCATGGGCCATCGTGCCGCGCCGGAGCGCGACGCCGAGGCGCGCCGGCTGCTGGCGCTGGTCAACCTGGCGGGTCTCGAGGACCGCAAGCCGGCCGCGCTTTCTGGCGGGCAGCAGCAGCGCGTCTCGGTCGCGCGGGCGCTTGCCCGCGAGCCCGCCGCACTGCTGCTCGACGAACCGTTCTCCGCAGTGGACCGCGCCACGCGTGAAAGGCTCTACGCGGAAATCCGGCAGCTTCGCGCCCACCTTGCCATGCCGACCATTCTCGTCACCCACGACATGGAGGAGGCGCGCCTCCTTGCCGACCGCATGGTGGTCATCGAGCACGGCCGCGTCGTGCGCGCGGGCGCGGCGGGCGACGTCCTGTTCGACCCCGCCGCCCTTCGCGCCATGGGCTTGCGCGAGATCGGCTCGAGCCTCGGCGCCGTCATCGTCTCGCACGAGGACGACGAGCTTACCCGTCTCCAGGCGGTTGCCGGGCCGGTCTGGATTCCGCGAATCGACGGCGCGCCGGGTTCTTCGGTCCGTCTGCGCATCATGGCCCACGACGTGATGATCGCGCGCGAGAGGCCGAGCGACATTTCGGCGCTCAACGTGTTGCCCGCCTCCGTGGTCGCCGTCGCCGCCGGCGATGGGCCGGGCGTCATCGTCAGGCTCGACGTCGGAGGCGACGAGGTGCTGGCGCGCCTGACCGCCCGCTCGGCGCGCGCCCTGATGCTGGCGCCGGGAGCCTCCTGCTTCGCCATCGTCAAGTCGATGGCCGTGGCGCGCGGCGATGTCGAGCCCTCGCAGCGATGAAGCGGAACGCCCAGGCGGCGGGATTTGCGGAATCGAGCCGTAGCATCGCCCTTGCGACGACATGATCGGAAAGGAGGCCGGCTCCGGCAGCAAAGCCCGGGACATCGGCGCCACCGCTGACATTGGCGTCGAGGGGCGATATCGTCGCGGCGAGAAAATCGCGCTCTCGCCCGTCAACAGGGCCGGACGCGCAAGGGGAGACCTGGATGCCGTCGCTCAGCCTGCGCATCGATCTCGATCCGGACGGCCGCGTTGGTCCCGGCAAGATCGAGCTGCTCGAACATATCGCCGCCTTCGGCTCGATTTCGGCCGGCGCGCGGCAGATGAACATGTCCTACAAGCACGCCTGGGGGCTGGTGGAGGAAATGAACCGGCTTTTCGGCAAACCTGTGGTCGATGCCCAGAAGGGCGGTGCGCATGGCGGAGGGGCGGGCCTGACGAAGGTCGGCATGGAACTCGTCACGCGCTATCGGGCCATCGAGCGAGCAGCCGAATCGGCCGCCGCCGACCATCTGTCGGCGCTGCAGCGCGCGATCGAGTCGGCGAACTGACCGGCTACGCGCCACATCGGCAGGCGAAACGTCGGACCGCCGGGATGGGATGAACGCCTTTGCCGAAAGGCGAGGGGTATCGGATCTCGACTGGGCGCAACGTTCGAATCGGCGCCGCGCACGCCCTTCGCGCTAGGGGCGACGGATGCGCGCGCCATCCGCTGAAGCGACCGACTAGAGGGACAAATCCCCCGCCTGAAGCGTCCACCGCAAGGGGCGCAGTCCACCATGTCGGGGATTCTTGGACGGGATCAGCCGCCGCCTCCAACGAAATCAACAGCTTCCGCGATTCTGGCTGCGATCTGCGCACGATTTTATCCGCCTGGCGGAAGACGCGACGTAGAATCGCCGCGGCAAACGGAGGCCGGACATGGAGGGTGCTTTGCAGGACAGGGGGAGGTTGCAGGGCATCGCCGCGACGCTGCTCGCCCTGGCGCTCCTCGCCGAGCGCGCCGCCGTCCGCTCCGTCCCTGTCCGCTTCGTCGTGCTTGCCGTCCTGTGGCGGGCGGAGGCAGTGGCGCGGGCCTTCGTCGCCCGGGCAACCGGGGTCGATTGTCTCGATGAATGGCTTCCGTTGCGCAGCGGCGTGGTCGATGCCGAAATCCTGGCGCTGCGCCTGCGCATGTTGGCCGCCGTGCTCGGTGCGCTGTCGGGCGCCGACGGCCGTTCCGCCGGCGAAGAAACCCGTCCCGGCGGCACGCCCCGCCTGCCGGTGCTCCTCTTCGTCCGGCTGCCCCGGCCGCGATTTGCTTCCTGGCTCCGTGGCCGGCGTGGCCTGCGTCTTGCCATCGCCGTGCCGCCGTGACAGGCATGGGCCATGGAATGGCGCGACGAGGGCATAGTGCTCGGCACCCGCCGGCACGGCGAGACCAGTGCGATCCTGGAGGTGATGACGCGTGCCCACGGCCGCCATCTCGGCATGGTGCGCGGCGGCCGCTCGCGCCGCCTGCAGCCGGTGCTGCAGCCCGGAAACCGCGTCGAGCTGGTCTGGCGCGCCCGTCTCGACGAGCATCTCGGCACGTTCTCGGCAGAGCCCGTCGCCCTCAACGCGGCGCGGCTGATCGACAGCGCCTGCGCCGTCTACGCCTTGCAGACGCTCGCCGGGCATCTTCGGCTGCTCCCCGAGCGCGACCCGCATCCGGGCCTGTTCGAGACGCTCGCCGTGATGATCGATCACCTCGCCGACCCGGCCGCGGCGGCCGAGCTCGTCGTGCGTTTCGAGCTTCTCGTGCTGGAAGAGCTCGGCTTCGGCCTCGACCTGTCGCGCTGTGCGGCGACCGGATCGGTGGATGATCTCGCCTATGTCTCGCCGAAGTCCGGCCGCGCCGTGTCGCGCATGGCCGGCGAGCCGTGGCGCGACAGGATGCTGCCGCTGCCGGCCTTCCTGCGCCGCGGCTCCGGCCTGCGCGCCGCACCCGCCGACGTCGACGAAGCCTTCCGCATGACCGGCTTCTTTCTCGCCCGCCATGTCTACGAGCCGCGCGGGCTCGCCGAGCCGGAAGCCCGCGCCGGCTTCCTCGCCGCCCTGCGCAGGGCTTTTGCCGTTCCCCCCGCGATCGACGGAGACACCGCCGCATGAACGAAGTCGAACTGTTTCCCGGCCACGTTTCGCCGCTCGGTCTCGGCACCATACCGCACGAGGAACTGGCGAAATATTCCGGCCTCGACCTGCTGCAGCGCATCATCGACGGAAAATACCCCGCGCCCCCGATCGGCGCGCGGCTGAACTTCGGCCTGTCGGAAGTCTCCGAGGGCAGGGCGGTATTCCGCGGCCTGCCCGGCGAGCGGCACCTCAACCCGCTCGGCGGCGTACACGGTGGCTGGGCCGCGACCATTCTCGATTCGGCGTTGGCCTGTGCCGTGCAGACCCTGCTCGTGCCCGGAGAGGCCTACACCACGGTCGAGTTCAAGGTGAACCTGATGCGGCCGATCACGCCGAAGACCGGCGAGGTGGTCTGCGAGGGCCGCGTCATCCAGAAGGGGCGCACGCTCGCCGTCTCCGAGGCCTCGCTGAAGGACCGCGACGGCAAGATGCTCGCCTTCGGCACCGAGACATGCTCGATCTTCCCGGCCGAACGGCTGGCGCCGCGCTGAGGCGGCGCCGCCTTTTGATCCCCGTCAAGGAAGCGCCGGCCTTTGGTGGATAGTCCTGCGCTCGGCGCGCGCGACAGGTCTGAAGGGGGGTTCATGACGCTCGGCGGTTTCGCCATCTCGAATCTCCTTCGCCGTCCCGCGCGGACGTTGCTGACGATACTCGGCATCGCCCTTGCCGTGGGAACGGCGGTCGCCCTCTTGGCACTCGGTCGCGGCATCACCGACAGTGTCGCCCGCGGTCTCGACGAGCATGGCGCCGAGTTCGTCGTACAGCCTAGATCCTCGGCCGACGTCATGAGTGCCCGCATGCCCGAGGCCCTGGGCCGACAGATCGAGGCCTTCGAGGGCGTCTCCGCTGTGGCGGGCGAACTCTACGCATCCGCCGTCGCGGGCGGAGGCCAGCATCTCCTTGTCGCCGGCTGGTCGGCAGGCGCTCCGGCCTGGGCGCGCGTGCCGATCCGCGAAGGCAGAACCCCGAAGCCCGATGAGCGAGCGGTGATGGTTGGCGATGTTCTCGCCGAGGCCCTCGGTGTGGCTGTCGGCGACCGTATCGAGATATTCGACGAATCTTTCGATGTGGTCGGTATCACCCGCTATGCGACGGCGATCAACCGGGGGCTCGCCATCATGCCGCTGACGATCCTTCAGGAAACGTCGTTGCGCCCCGGTCAGGTGAGCCTGTTCCTTGTTCAACTGCGGCCGGATCTCGATGCGTCCGCCCGGGATGCGATTGCGGACGGCTTGGCTGCCGCGCTTCCGGTCGTCGTGTCGAGGACGCAGGAAGTACTGGAGAGAGACGGAAACGTCGCCATACTGCGCGCCATCTCCGAGGCGGTGTCGATTATTGCGCTCGCCATGGGCGCGCTGAACCTGTTCGCGACGCTCCTTTTTTCTGTCCAGGAGCGGGTCCGCGAAATCGGTATGCTCTCGGCAATGGGGTGGAGCGACGGTCGCATTGTCTCACTCGTCGTCATCGAAGGTTTGCTGATCGGCATCGCTGGATGCACGTTCGGCGTCGTCGTCGGATTCGCCGCTTCGGCCCTCTTCGACTCCATCCCGACCATCGGAACGCTGATCTCGTTTTCGCCCCGCTTGAACGATCTTGTCCTGCCGCTCGCGCTCGCCTTGCCACTGTGCGCGATTGGCGCCGCGTACCCGGCGTGGCGGGCGGTATGCATGTTGCCTTCCGAAGCGCTGCGGAGAATCTAGGTCCACCACAGAAGGGAAACAGGTGCCGAACCTGACGGTCTCCGCCGAGATTGACGCGTCGCCCGAGGCCGTGTTTGCGGCCGCCAGCGACCTTGAACGCTTTGCCAGTTACGTTCGCGACGTGGACGCTTTTCGAATCCTGACGGCAGGGGCGACCGGCTGCGGAACACGCTTTCTTCACGATCGTCGAATCGGGTTCGTAAAAGTGAGCCGGGAGGTCACGATCACGGACTGGAGACCGCCGATGCGGTTCGTCGCAAGCTTTCTGGTGTTGGGCAGGACCCTCCATACGGTTCACGAGATTGAAGGCTGCGGGAGAACCGCACGTCTCCATATATCGATGCGTTTCACCGGGAACGGTTGGCGCGACCTCACGGCGTGGTTGGTTTGGCTGTTCGCTCTGCCCTACACGCGTTGGCAACTCCGCCGCGAAATCGTGGACGTCAAGCGCAAGGCCGAAGCTGTTGCGCGGATATCCGCCCCCGCCTGATGCGTCCGGACCGACCGGCGTCCGCCGCCATATTCCCGTCGACCTCGGTTGCGAGTACTCTGCGCCATCCGCAGGGGTTGAGGGACCGCGATGCTGGAACTGATATCGATCGTCGGCGTGGTCGGCCTCGTCGCCGTGGTCTTTCGCCAGCAGCAGCGCATCCAGGTCCTCGAGTTCGATCTCGACGGCATCCGCAATGCCTTCCTCGCCCATCGCGAGGCGGCGATGGCCGGCGCCTACGGCATAGCCGAGGAGCATTTATCGGCAGGCCTGAAACGCGCCGACGCAGCGGCGGAACCGGACAAGACGGCCGCGGCGCCGCCAGCCGAAGGCCTCGTCGCTGCCGAAAGGGTTGCAGCCGAGGCGATCGCGGCGGACACCGAAAAAGGCGCGGATCCCGTTGCCGTGGCGGAAACGGCAAGTCCCGCCCGGGCCGATGAGCCCGCGGCGGCGGGGCCCTGGAGCGACGCTGCTGCGGCGCAAGCCGCGCCGGGCAAACGCCCCGGGCCGGACATCGAGACCGCGCTCGGCACCCGCTGGGCGGTCTGGGTCGGCGGCCTGGCGCTGGCGCTCGGCGGCGTCTTCCTGATCCGCTACACGATCGAGGCCGGCATCTTCGGGCCGGAGGTCAGGCTCGCGCTCGCCGCTCTTCTCGGCCTGGCGCTGGTCGCCGGCGGCGAGGTGCTGCGGCGCATGGGCTTCGACGTGCCGGTCGAAGGGCTGAAGAACGCCTACCTGCCGGCGATCCTCACCGCCGCCGGCGCCTTCACCCTGTTCGGCACGATCTACGCCGCCCACGGCATCTACGGATTCATCGGCCCCGCCGCGGCTTTCACCCTGCTCGGTCTCGTCGGCGTCGCCACGATCGCCGCCGCGCTGCTGCATGGCCAGGCGCTCGCCGGCATCGGTCTGCTCGGCTCCTATGCGACGCCCATTCTGGTCGCCTCGCAGGCGCCTAACCTCTGGGCGCTGTTCGGCTTCATCGCCATCGTCCTCGCCGCAACAGGCGTGATCGCGCGTTCACGCGACTGGACACCGCTGATGGCCGCGGCCTTCGCCGGCGCCGGCCTTTGGTGCCTTGTCTACCTCGCCGACGACCCGCTCCCCGACATCGCCATCGTGCTCTTCGTCAACGCCGTGGCGATAGCGGTGATGGTCTTCGTCTGGCTGCGGCGCGCCGAACCGGTCGCGACCAGGGTCGATCTGCCGGCCGCGGTGGCGTCGGCCTTCGTCGCGCTCGTCGCACTGGCGACGGTGGCGAACGTCGCGCTGGCGCCGACCACGGGGATGGCAACAGCAGCCGCGCTGCTCCTCGGCCTCCTGGCGGCCGCGCTCTACCGGGAGACGGCGGTCGCGGCGCTCTTCGCCGCGGCGGCGGCGGCCGTGCTCGCCTACCTGCACATCGGGCTCGGCGGTACCTTCGAGATATCGCTTTTCCACGAAACGGTCACCATCGAGGGCACCGCGCCGGGCGTGCCCGCCGGCAGCGCGCGGCTTTGGGGCGCGGTTCTCGCCGCGGTCTTCCTCGCCGCGGGCCTGTGGAACGCCCGCCGCTACGCGCCGGACCGCCCGCTCCGCGCCGCCTCGTGGAGCGCGACCGCAGCGCTCGTCCCGCTCGCCGTGCTCACGGCCGTCTGGGTCGCGTTCGGCAATCTCGACCGCGACCTCGCCCACGCCGCGCTGGCGCTGGCGCTGGCGGTCGCGCTGGCGGCCGGCGCCGAATGGGTGGCTTCGGCGGAAAAGCCGTCATATTGCGGCGGGCCGTCTGTCTCCTTCCTCCTCGGCGGCGCCGGCATAGCTCTCCTTCTCTTCCTGCACATGGGCTTCGGCGCCCTGTGGACGACGATCCTTGTCGGCGCGGCCGCGGCGCTTCCGGCCTATGCGACGCGCCTGCGCCGCTACCCGGCGCTCGGCTGGCTGAGCGTCGGCGCCGCGGTGGCGGTCATCGCCCGCTTCGTCGTCGACCCGACCATCGCCGGCGCCGACCAGCTGTCGACGACGCCGGTCTTCAACGCGCTGTTGCCGGGCTACGGCGTGCCGGCGCTCGCTGCGGCCTACGCCGCGTGGCAACTCGCCCGCACCACCAACGGGCGGCCGCGGCTCGTCATGGAGGCGGTGGCGACGCTGTTCGGCCTGCTTGCCGTCGCCATGCTGGTGCGCCACGCCATGAACGGTGGCGTCATCGACGTCGGCGCGCCGACGCTTGCCGAGCAGTCGATCTACACGCTGATCGCCATCGGCGCCGGCGCCATCCTGGTCGCGCTCGACGGCCGCGCGCCGAGCGCGGTGTTCCGCGCCGGCTCGATCGCGGTCGGCGTCGTCTCCGTCGCCTTCGTCGCCGTGCAGCACTTCTTCGCGCTCAACCCACTCGTCACCAACGAATCGACCGGGACGATCGTCTTCTTCAACCTGCTCCTGCTCGGCTATTTCCTGCCGGGAGCGGCGATGGCGGCTCTCGCCGCCTATGCGCGCCACAAGCGGCCCTACTGGTACGTGGCGACGCTGGCGCTGGTCGCCTCCCTGCTCGGCTTCGCCTATGCGTCGCTGTCGCTGCGCCGCCTGTTCCACGGCGAATTCATCGGCCTGTGGAAGGATTTTGGCCAGCTCGAGACCTATTCCTATTCCGCGCTCTGGCTGGTGCTCGGCGTGGCGCTGCTCGCCGCCGGCCTGGTGCTGAAATCGCAGGTTCTCAGGCTCGCCTCGGCGGCCCTCGTCGTCGTCGCCGTGGCAAAGGTCTTCGTGCTCGACATGGCCGAACTCGAAGGCGTGCTGCGGGCGCTCTCCTTCATCGGCCTGGGCGTCGTGCTGATCGGCATCGGACTGTTCTACCAGCGCATGATCACCCGGCTCGCCGCCGCCGAGCACGCCCGCGCAGCGACGTCCTGAGCGGCCCGCCGGCGTGGCAGCGCATCAATCCGGCGCCCATGGGTCGCCGGAGGGATCTCCGCCCAGCCGCCCGGCGAGGAAATCGATGAACAGGCGGAGCCGGCTCGGCACGAATCGGCGATGCGGGTAGAGAACGTGAACGCCGAAGCTGCCCCAGTCGCAGTCCTGCAGAAGCGCGACGAGGCGCCCCTGCCTGATATCCCGTCCGCAGACGAACGTCGGAAGCCACGAGACCCCGAGCCCGGACAGGGCGGCAAGGCGCAGCGCCTCGGCGCTGGTCGAGACCAGACGCGGAGCGATCCTGACTTTGCCCTCCGCATCCTGCCTGTGCCACGGCCACTCCAGCCGGGGAGTCGGCTGCGAAAAGGTCAGGGCGGGAAGGCCCGACAGCGCTTCCGGAGTGTCGGGGACCCCGTGCTGCGCGATGAAGTCGGGGCTCGCGACGACGCGAAACCGCGTGGTCGCGAGCTTGCGCCCGATCAGCGCGGTGTCGAGCGAGGGCGCGACGCGGATCGCCACGTCGAATCCCTCCTGGACCAGATCTACCGCGCGGTTGGTGAAGTCGGCGACGACCGAGATGCCGACATGCTGCGACATGAACTCGACCAGCAGCGGCGCCAGATGGTCCTGACCCAGCTCGATCGGCGCGGTCACCCGTAGCGAGCCGCGCGGTTCGCGGTTCTCCGCCGCGACCGTGCCTTCGGCCTCCTCGACGGCCTCGATGATCGCGAGCGCCTTCTCGAGGTAGAGCTGGCCCTCCGGCGTCGGCCTGACCGACCGGGTGGTCCTGTCGAGGAGCCGTGCTCCGGTCCGCTCCTCAAGGTGAGCGACATGCTTGGCCACCATCGCGGCAGACATGCCGCACGCGCGGCCCGCGGCGTTGAAGCCGCCGAGTTCCACCACCCGCACGAAGACGCGCATGCTGCCCAGCGTGTCCATGCCCCGATCCCACACTCCCAGTAAGAGGCGATCCCAATACAAAGCGGATTCTCGCCACGGCGTCCCTGGCGTAGACCGACACCCGCGGCCGAACCGGCCCCGACCTACAACAGAACGACGAGTAACGACATGACGACTTTGCTGCAATTCGACTTCGCCTTCGACGGCCCGTGGGGCAAGGACCTCGAGGCCGCCTGCCGCGATCTTGCCGACGATATCGCTGCCCAGCCGGGCCTGATCTGGAAGCTGTGGGGCGAGAACCCCGTCGCCCGGCGGTCGAGCGGCGTCTACCTGTTCGAGACGCCGGAAACCGCCGAGGCCTACATCGCCAAGCACACGCCGCGCCTCGCCGCCTTCGGCGTTACCGATCCGGGCCTCTCGCGCTTCACCCTGAACCTGCCGCTGTCGCGCGCGACGCGCGCTCCGCTCTGAGGGGACACTGCCATGTACACCACGCTTGCCGAAGTCGAGATCGAGGACCTGGAGCGATTCCTGTCGATATTTGCGACCGCCGGCCGCTAGAAGCGGGGGGCGCACGGCAGTCTCGGCGCCGAGGTGCTGTCGGCCGCCGACGGCTCGGACCGTGTCATCGTCCTGATCGATTGGCGGGACGAGGACGCCTACAACGGCTTCCTGGCTGATCCCTCCATACCGCCGACCATGGCGCGGGGCGGGGCGAAGGGTCGCCCGCGCTTCACGCCGGTAACGAGGGCGGGCCGCTACGCGGCCTGACTGACGGGGCCGTGGCC
>CAYJMY010000070.1:0-21076 GCA_964371125.1 uncultured Mesorhizobium sp.
GCTCGGCCACCCTGGCGGGCCGAACCAAGCGAACCGGCTGCGCTACAGGAAACAGACGACACACTCTATGTGCCTGGGCTGGGCAATCCACCCGCTGCCGAAGTTCCGGCCTGGCCTCCAGCGGAACCCGAAACGCCCACAAGCGGTGAACCTTCCCAGGTTCCCGACTGGCTGAAATCCTACAACAGTAGCTCCAGCGACGAGACTATTGTCCGTCGCCCAGCTGCTACCCCCACACCTGTTTCGCCTGAACCGGCATCTGATCTTCCCGATTGGCTCACGGGCCAGCCTAACTCCAGCGAGCCTTCCAGTTCTGTGCCCGATTGGATGCGGTCCACTGGGCCGGACGAAACGATTGCCGCTGCGCCCAGCGATTTGCCAGACTGGCTGAAGGGCGATCTACCGGCTCAGCCAACGGCTCCGCAACCAGCATCGGTTCCGGCGGCTTCATCAACGCTGCCGAATTGGCTCGACAGCAATCAAGCCTCGATGCCCGGCACTGCCGATGATGAAACCATTTCCGTCTCGCCGGATGACATTCCAGACTGGTTGAAAGGCGGCGAACCAGCTACACCTCCAACTCCACCTGCGTCAGAAAAACCATCTTCTAATGATGCCGTCGTTGGTATTACCGACTGGTTTGAATCGGCTGAATCATCTGCACCTGCACCCGCGCCGAAGACCGGCACCTCAGATTGGCTAAAAAGTAAAGAGCCTGAAACGCCATCCGACTCTCCGCGCGCAGTCGTGGGTGTCACCGACTGGCTGTCATCCTTCCCCAAGCAGGCTCCCGTTGACGACAATTTGGATTGGCTCAAGCCGCCAGAAACACCGGTCCTGCCGCCTCAGGAAGCTCCGGCTGAGAAAGCGCCGCCTGGCACTACCGACTGGCTCAATTCGCTCGGCGTTACCACCCCGCCCAAACCAAGCACGAAGGAATTGAGGGATCGCGGCACGGGTTGGTTGAGTGCCGTTCCCGATGCACAAAAATCGCCTGATGCGCAAGCTGCCGCCCGCAAACCAGGAACTGGTCAACTCAAACCAGGAACTGGTCAACTCAAACCAGGAACCGGTCAGCTCAAGCCGGGAACTGGTCAACTCAAGCCACCAACCGGCCAACTTAAACCCGGTACAGGTGGACTCAAGCCAGATACCGGCCAACTCAAACCCGATACTGGCGGGCTCAAATCGGATACAGGCAACCTGCTAGCGCGGTTCAAGGACACAACCCCACCGGCAGAAATGCCCAGCGGTTCAGCCACGGCCATAACCGGTCTCACGGGCTGGCTATCATCTCTTCAACAACCCGCGCCGCCGCCCCCACCGGGCGCGCGGGGTTGCGACGGGGTGAAGGGAAAGAGGTCGACGAGAAGGTCCGGAAGATAGACCGCGCCGCCCTGCCCTTCGGCGGCGGGCGGACACGGCTCGGCGCCGGGGCGCGGCGCGGATCCGTCGGGGCACGCCCCGTCCTGCCCGGCGGCCGGGTTCGACTGCGCGAGGGCCGGCAGGCCGGCGAAGGAGATCGCCGCGACGGCCAGCACCGCGAGCCGTCCGGCGACCCTGCGCATCCACGTCGTCGGCTTCGGCCTAGTTCGCATCTGCGGGCCTCCGTCCCGGCGTCACCTGCTCGACGAAGGGCTGTTCGGCGACCAGCGCGACGACGCGGTCATACTCCGCCCCGGTGTCGCCGGGGATGGCGACGCGGAAGACGCCGGTCGCCGTCGGCCCGCCGACGATCGCCGCGCCGTTGGCGGAAAGGAAGGCGCCGATGTCGGCCATGCGTGCGTCGGCCCTGAAGACCACCAGCGCGAAGGGGCGCTTCGCCTCGTCCTGCTCGGTTCCGGCGATCTCGTAGCCGCCGCGCTCGCCGAAGCCGCCATAGACGGCCTGGTAGAGCACCAGCGCTATCGCCAGCGCCGCCGTCGCCCAGGCAAGCCCTGCGGGCAGGCCGACGAGACGCTGCCAGAGCGCCGCGAACGGATTTCCGGACGCGGCGCGCGCCGGCCCCGCCTCGCGATCGAGCGCCCGGTTGAAGCGGGCGAGCGCGTCGGCCGGCGGGCGGATCGCCTCGTTGGAGGAAGACGTCTCCGCCGCCTCCATCTCGGCCTCGGCGAGTGCCGCCATCGCCTCGGCGTCGGCGGCGAGCCAGTCCTCGACGGCTTCGAGGTCTTCGCCGGAAAGCGTGCCGTTAAGGTAGAAGGGCAGCAGCGCCTCGAGTTCGTCGCGGCCGCGCATCGTCTTCGTCTCCCCGCTCATGGCCAGCCCCTGTCGTGGCCGGCGGCCTTCAGCGCCTCGCCGAGCTTCTTGCGCGCATAGAACATGCGCGTCTTCACCGTCGCCTCGGGTATCGACAGGATCTCGGCGATCTCGGAGACGGCGCGGCCGTGATAATAGGCGAGATCGACGACAACCCGATGCTCTTCGGCCAGCCCGTCGACGCAGCGGCGCAGCGCCGCGCCCTTGTCTTCCTTCATCGCCGTCACTTCGGGCGAATCGGCGTCGTCGGGGATCGCCGCCGCCGTCTCGTCGTCGATGCCCTCCTCGCGGCGGCGGCGGCGCGCCGAAAGCGCCTTGTAGCGGGCGATCCCGAGCAGCCAGGTCGACACTTCCGAGCGACCCTCGAACCGGCCGGCCTGCCGCCAGGCTTCGAGAAAGACCTCGTTCGCGATTTCTTCGGCCATGGTCTCCGATCCGGTCTGGCGCACCACGAAGCGGAAGACCCGCGCGTGGTGGCGCATGAACAGCAGCCTCACGGCGGCGCGGTCACCGCGCGCGACCCGGGCGACGAGCTCGCGATCCGATCCGGATTCAGCGCCCGCGCTCATGGTCTTTCGCCTGGCTCACGGTCCTGTGTCGCTTCATGGTCCGGATAGGTTCACCGCTTTTCGCCGAGGAAGCTAGAACAATGTTCGAGCGGATTGAACACCGCTCCGAACGACGTGGCCGATCATGGCCGGAGATTGCCGTGAACCTTCCGGTACGACCCCGCGACTGACGCTCCAGGAGCCGCGCGGTGCGGCTTCCGGACCAGGAGCGTATCATGACAAACCACGTTCATCACGACCGGCCGCCGGGCGTCGCGGGATACCGCCGCCCGCGCCCCGGCGACGAGACGGATGCGCTGGGCTTTCCCGGCGTTGCGTTGACGTTGCGTCAACGGCGGCGTAACCTTTCCGTCGCAAGGGGCGGACAACGTAAGATCTGGGGTGAAAGCGCCGGGGCATACGGGTCAGCGCTGTGGCATGCCCGGATGCCGGCCATTTCTCCTGCAGGAAACGGGAGAAGCGTCATGCGCGACCGTACGCCAGCGAGTCTTGCCGTCGCGGCAGACCGCCGCGCCAGCCTCCACCGCAAGTTCCTGACCGCGACGGCAGGCGCGCTCGCCCTTGCCGCGGCGCTGTGGTCGGCCGCCCCGGCGCGCGCGCAGGACGCGCAGATCATCTTCCCCGGCTCGATGGCGGTTTCCGGCTTTCCGGGAACCTACATCCCCGGCATCGAGGAGGGCCTGCCGCCCGGCGTCGACCCCGTCGACGAGACATTCATCGATCCCGAACGCGCAAGCCTGCGCGTTTTCGACGTTTCCGCGCTCGGCGGGGCGCCGGCGGGACAGATCGTCTTCACGCCACCGCCCTTCGATGTCCCGGCGGGTCAGATCGGCCAGGTTTTCGCCCTGACCTATGACGACGGCGTCCGCGACGGCGTGCCGACCGGCATTCCCGACCTCTACGCTGCCGCGACCTCGCTGCACGGCGTCCGCATCGTCACCCCCGACGCGGACGACGACGGACGGCCCGAAAGGGAGAGGCGCGGTACGGCCGGCGCGACCTTCATGGAGGGCCAGTTCGCCGAGGAGAACGGCGGCAGCCCGGGCGCAATCTGGCGGATCGACGGGCGCGACGGCGCCGTCAGCCTGTTCGCGAGGATCGACACCAACAGCGGCCCCGGCCTCGCCGACGTCGCCTTCGACAAGGGCCACAGGCAGTTCTTCGCCTCGGACCTCGATTCCGGCCTGATCCACAGGATCGGCGTCGACGGCGCCCTGATCGACACGTTCGACCACGGCGTCGACGGCCGGCCCGTCCGCGGGCTGGCGGCGGTCGCCGACGATGGCGCGGTCATGGACATCCAGGGCGCGGCCTTCGACACGGAGGATCCGGAAAGCTGGGGCTACACCCAGGACGAACGCCGCGTCTGGGGCGTCCAGGTACATGGCGGCCGCGTCTACTACGCGGTCGGCGAGAAGGCCGAGATCTGGTCGGTGGGGCTGACCCGCGAGGGCGCCTTCGCCGGCGATCCGCGCTGGGAACTGACGGTCGCGGCCGAGCAAGACCTCGCCGTCACCGACATCGCCTTCGACAACCGCGGCTTCATGTACCTCGCCCAGCGCGGCGAGGTCGACAACCGCTACGACTACAGCCGCTTCGCCGATTCCGGCGAGGGCTCCGTCCTGCGCTACTGGCGCGAGAGCCCGGACGATCCGGCGACGGAATCGATCTGGGTGCCGCTGCCGCAGGAATATGCGGTCGGCTTCCCCAAGGACCATCGCCAGACGGCCGGCGGCATCGACCTGCAGTACGGCTATGACGCGGAGGGTTACTTCGACACCCGCGCCTGCGCCGATACCATCGTCAAGACTGGCGACAGCCTGCGCGACAACCCGGTGCTCGCCGACCAGCTGGCGCCCGGCGGACCGTTCGCCGTCCACGGCGTGCAGATCACCTCGACCGTCCTGGTCAGGCCGGCCAACGAGCCGCCATTCGGCTCCTGGTTCATCGACTACGACGGATTCTTCGAGGACCCCGAGGTCAAGGGCCACGTCGGCGACGTCGAGGTGTGGCGACCCTGCGAGGGCCGGGCCGGCTGGTACGAGCCGGTACCGGGCGGCTACCTGCCGCCTTTCTATCCGCCGGACTTCCCGCCCTGCCTCGACGTCGAGGCGGTGGAATACTGGTGTACTCCGGCCGGCCTTGAGGCCGACCTCTATCTCCGTGACGTTGCGGGCATTGGTGGCGACACGATCCACGCCGCTTCCAAGACACCGGGCACGAACGTTTCTCCGCCGCTGCAGACCCAGCCGGCCGGAGCGCCGTTCACGATCGGCATCACCGGGCACTTCCCCGGCGATACGGTCAATGTCGGCCTCTGCTTCTACAAGAAGTCGGACGCCGACGCAGGCGGGTACTACCCGTGCTGCAAGGTGACCGTGCCGCTCGAAACGCCCGTCGTGGCCTGCGAACCGTGAGGGAGGGAGAGATGACGACGATCACTTCCTTCCACCCGGTGGAACACGCAACCGTCATGGAGACGATCATGAAACCCCTGTCATACGCCAGGCGCGGCGCGCGCTGGCTGATGGCGGCCGGGCTCGCGCTCGCCTCCGTCACTCCTGCCGCCGCCCAACTCACCCTGAAGGATCCGGGCACGCCCGAGATCACGCTCGAGCGGCCCGAGCGGCCCGAGCGCGAGGCCGGCGAGGTCCGTCCGTTCTTCGAGAAGATCGGCCGGCAGCGCGACTGCGACTATGTCGTCTACCGCCTCCGCTTCGGCCTGCGCGGCGACCCGGCGCGGATCGCCGATCCCGCCTTCGCCGAGGAGCTGAAGGCCTATCGCATGGACCTGTCGGACCAGTTGCCGACCGGCCTGACCGTGGTCCACGTCACTGCATCCGGCGACGGCACCGACGCCGTCGGCGGGCCGCTTCCCGCCGCCACGATCGGCGCCACCGCCGATCCCGGCGACACCGCCGAACTGAAGGACTTCCGCCTCTCCACCGTCGATCTCGACGGCAGCGGCGAAATCGACGAACGTTATGTCGAAGTCCGCATCACCGCGAAGATCGATCCCGGTGCGTTCCCTGCTCCCGCGATCGTCGACAACCAGGCCTGGGTGAACGTCCAGCGCGCGCGCGGCGCGATGGTGCACATCCCCTCGCACGATCCGGCGAAGCCGGACGACGGCGACTTCCTCACCGGGGAGAAGACGTCGATCCTGGTCGACCTGACTGGCTGCGAGCCGCCCCCGCCCCCCGGCGGCGGCGACCCCGAGGAGGCCTGCTTCAAGGTCGAGACGGGCGAGGTCGACTGCACGCCCTTCGCGGGAACTTATGTCTACCACATGACGGCTGGCGCAGATCTCGCCGGCAAGTGGGTACAGGTTGGCTCCACCACGCCGGGCGTGACGGTTGCGGAAGGCCCGCAGCTGGTTCCGGCCGGCGGCGGCGTACTCGACTGGACGATCCACGGCGCAGCGCCGGGCGACGTCATCCATCTCGTCGTCACCGGCATCGAGATCTATGCCGGACCGGCCGAAGGCGTCGGCCTGTGCTGCACGCAGACGGTCGACATCGTCATCCCGCCCGACCTCGACTGCCCGGACCGCGAAAGGGAGCCGGACCTCAAGGTCGAGAAGCGCGCCGACGTCGCCAACTGCACGAAGGAAGGCGGTTGCGAGTTCACCATCACGGTCACCAACGTCGGCGACGCGCCGTACAACGGCAAGATCGTGCTGGAGGAAGTCACCACCCCCGGCAGTGCGACGGTCGAGTCAGGCCCGAACGCGCCGTGGACCTGCGTGCCCATGGCAAGCCCGATGATGTGCGAGCATCCGGCCACCACCCTCAATCCGGGTGAATCGGTCACACTGAAGCTCGGTTTCGAGCCCGGCGCGGCCTGGCAGTGGCCCGGCATCCGCAATTGCGCCGAGTACGACTACACGGCGAGCGGCAAGCAGCCGTTCGGCGACCTCGGCAACGATCGTGCCTGCGCCTCCATTCCGATCTGCGTCCCCGGGCGGGACCGCGAATGCACGCCGCCGAGGGAAAAGAAGGCCGACCTCGGCATCCGTAAGAGCGCGCTGACCCCGGTCTGCACGCCGGACGGCGTCTGCCTGTGGCGGATCGACGTGATCAACACGGGAACCTCGATCCACAACGGCCCGCTCACCGTGGTCGACGAGTACCCCTCGGGCGTGCCCGCCTCGTCGATCTTCGTGCCGTCGCCGCCTTGGGCGTGCGTACCGGACGGCCCCGGCCGCTTCCGCTGCGACCACCCCGGCCTGGTTCTGGTGCCCGGCGCGACGACGACCATCGGCGTCAAGACGGTGGCCGGCGCCGGCTATGGCGACCAGATCGAGAACTGCGCCGAAGTGCTGCCGGTTCTCGGCGAGACCAATCTCGCCAACAACCGGTCCTGCGCCAAGGCGCGCATCCCGCAGCGCGATCCGGGCAAGCCGGCGATGCGCATCACCAAGACCTGTGACGGCGCAGTGGCCGGGGCGGCGATCTCGTGCCGCATCACCGTCCACAGCGTCGGCACCGCCGCGCCGTCCGGCCCCGTCTGGGTCCACGACGCCGCGACCCTCATCGGCGCCGGCACGCCCGTGCAGATTCAGACCGTGACCCCCGACGGCGCGGAATGGAGCTGCGGACCGGTCCCCGCCGACACGCTGTCGTGCCAGATCCCCGGCGCCGTCATGACGCCCGGAACGAGCCGCCATTTCGACGTGACGCTCGCCGTCTCGCCGAACCGGCGCTTCGAGAACTGCGCACGCGGTTCCTTCGGCCCCGCCCCCGGAAACGATATCGTCTATCCGTTCGGCGAGGCATGCGACCAGGGCGGCGCGACGATCCGCGTCGAGAAGACCGGCGACAGGGAGTGCCGCCCCGGTCAGCCCTGCACGTTCGAGATCACCATCGCCAACGACGGCGACACGGGCTTCTCTGGCCCGGTCCGCATCGGCGATGCGCTCGGCGTGGAAGGCATCGGCCGGCTCGAAGGCGTGCCGATCACGGAGATCTCTCCGTCGTTCGGTTGCGCCGAGGAGCCGACCACACTGCCCTTCTCCTGCGTGGCGAACCTTACCCTCGGCGCCGGCGAAAGCCGCGTTCACCAGGTGACGGTCGTCATTCCGGAAGAGGCAGTGGCCAACAGCCAGGGCCAGCTTTCCGGCCGCAACTGCGTGGCGGTGCTCTCGCCCGAGACGCCCGTCACCGGCGCGCAGCCCGGAGAACTCGCCCGCGCACTCACGGTCGACGGCGACCGCGACGGCGACGCCTATTCCTGCCATCCCTTCACCATCTCGCAGAAGGTGGCGAAGCAGTGCTCGGAAGGCTTCGTCCTCAATGCCGACGACCGCTGCGTGTGCCCGGCAGGAACGACCTTCCGCAACGGGCAGTGCGTCGCCGATAGCGGCACGACACAGCCGGCGCCGACTCCGCGGCCGAAGAAGCCGCTGCCGGAACCGGAGCCCCAGTGCACGCTCCTGCCCGGACAGATCCTCACGGCCGACGGCCGCTGCGTCTGCCCGAGCGGGGCGGAACTGAAGAACGGCGCCTGCCGCAAGATCGAGCAGCCGCCGGTCCGCCAGTGCACGCTGCTGCCCGGCCAGATCCGCACCGATGACGGGCGCTGCATCTGCCCGCGCGGGACGGAGCTGAAGAACGGCGCCTGCCGCAAGATCGAGCAGCCGCCGGTCCGCCAGTGCAAGCTCCTGCCCGGCCAGATCCGCACCAAGGACGGACTCTGCGTCTGCCCGCGCGGAACGGACCTGAGGGACGGTGCCTGCCGCAAGCGCGAGATCGTCTGCAAGAAGGGTACCGTGCTGCGGAACGGCACCTGCGTCCCGGTCGAGACCGAGCCGCGCTGCCGCAAGGGCCAGGCCCTGCGCAACGGCAAGTGCGTCAACGTGACGATCGAGCTGCGCTGCCCGAAGGGCACGGTCGGCACACCGCCCAACTGCCGCACGCCCGAACGGCAGAAGCCGATTCTCGAGATAAATCCGAACGTGCTGAATCCGGATGTACTGAGGAACCTGCTCCCCCGGCGCGAGAAGCAGGACAATGGCGGCGGTTCGACGAACAGGCTGCTGAAGACACAGTAGGCAGGCTTCCACGACGAAAAAATGCCCCGGCGGGAAACCGCCGGGGCATTTTTTTGGGACCTATATACGTGCTTGACCCGAGAGCCTAAGCCGACGCATTGTCGGGAACCGATTGAAGCCGCCTATTCGACCGGATGTCCGGTGGTGAGGTCGATGCCGCTATAGTCGCGTTCACGTCCGGAAATCTCATCCAGCCACGGCGACTTGTACCCAGCGGGACCCCAATCGCTCTTGGCATCCCAGTACCCGCCGCCTTTTAGCCGAACGACTTTGTCCTTCATCCTCCACAGCATGGTGGAGAGAACCATCTGCGGGTCTTTGCCGTGGATTGCTAGTCCGCGCTCAACCAGCAGCGGATACAGTTCCTCGCGGCTCATCGGCGAGCCCTTGGCTGCGATCAATTCGAGTACCGCCGCCGCGACCGCTTCCTTCGAAGAATTTTTGACTTTCCGATCAGTTTCTGTATTTTCCGTTCGGCTTTTGTTTCGTACGGGCACAGCGCTGATCACGCGAATGTGATCGCCTTCATCGACGGCCAATATCTGGAATTGGTGCCATTCCTTGATGAAACGGTCTGCCCGTCCGATCTGTTCGTCCAAGCCGATTAGCTCAGCCTGCAACTCCTTGCGCCGGTCAACCAACTGTTTTTTCAACTTTTCTGCGTTCGAGAGGGCTTGGTCGGTCACGGTGTCGGCCTCCATTGATGGCCGTATCCATACACACATTGTCGATACACGGCAATCAGGAGGGAATCTGCTTGTGCGTCGGCGGGAGTCGCTGTATTGCGTTAACCAGTCCCGGAAATGCGAAAGGCCCGGCAGGAGTGATGATCCTGTTCGGGCCTCTCTCGGGATACCGGTCGTGGAGCTCGCTTGCAAATCACGACTGGCGGATAGGTTAGGCGCGGTGAGCCTCTATATTCCCGTTCGCGGGCATATATCACCCGCCGACCATCTGGTCAATGTTGCAGGCATCCTCGAAAGGGGGTGCCCAATGGGACTGCGCAACCGCGTATGTCACCTGGTCCGTGCCTACTTCCGTGTCCGCTATGGGCGCGTGGAGTACGTACGGGAGCACAGCCGCTGCTGCGGCTAACCGTCCGGTCGGACCTTCGTCCTGCTTGATGGCGTAGCCTTTTGGCGGGTCTTGGCCGTCGGGGTCTCCGATCCCGGCGGCTTCTTCGTTTTCGACCGGACGACACTATCCTCGACTTCTGCCGGCAGCGTCCGGGTAAACCGCGTCAACGCCTCGCCGAAGTCCATGTCGAGTTTCAGCGGCGGTTCCAGCTTGCGCTTGTCGTCGGTCACGCGATCAATTCCTTGTAGCGCAGCCGACCCTCAACGCAGGTGAACAAGTCATTCATGCGCGGGCCGACCGGCATGTCGCGGCGATTGAAGCGCCACGTCATTTCGTCAACGTACTTGTTCAAGTGCTTTGGCGAAACCCAGTGATGAATGCCGACGATCTGGCGCTTCAAGAGCGCCCACACGCTTTCAATCGTGTTCGTGTGGTGAATGTAGTGACGGACGTATTCGCCAGCCGAGTGGTTCACCGTCTGATGGTGATAGTCATTGCCGAGACCCTGAAACGCGCGGTCTTCATCGGTCTTTATGTTCGCGCCCTTGGCGACGTTCGCCTTGATGATGGGCTGCAACGTCTTTGCCTTGCCGTCCGACACATGGCCGGCGCGAAGATCGCCGTCGCGCTGCACGATACCGAGCACAACCGCCTTGTTCGCGCCGCCCTGCGATCCCGGGGTCTTTTTGTGGGCGTGCTTGTTCTTTTCCTTCCCGCCGACGAACGTGGTATCTGCCTCAACGACGCCGTCCAGTGGGGCGTTGAACGAATTGGTGCGGGCGGCATGGCGAAGGCGATGTAGGACGAACCATGCCGACTTCTGTGTGATTTTCAGGTCCTTGGCGAGCGTCGTGGAAGCGACGCCCTTGGGGTGGTTCGTAATCAGCCAAATCGCCATGAACCACTTGCGCAGCGGCAGTTTCGTGTCCTCGAAAATCGTTCCGACCTTGATCGAAAAACGCTTGCGGCAATCGCCGCACTTGAACGTCTTGCGGTCGCTGAAATGGTAGATGCGACCTTCGCCGCAGTGCGGGCAAAACTCGCCGTCGGCCCAACGGATCGCCTTCAACTGCTCGACGCAAGCCTGCTCATCCGGGAACGTGGCGAACAGGTCAAAGAGGCTTTCGATATGGACGATCACGGGGCGGCTCCGATTGCCCCTCCTATATAGACCCGTTTCTAGTTTGGGTCAAGCACGTATATAGGTCCCATTTTTTTATGAACCTTTCGCGCGACCGCGGCGACTGACCTCCCGAACGGACATTTTCAGGAGGAACCCATGTCGCTCAATACTCGTCGCCTGCTCAACTCCGCCGCCGCCCTGGCCGTTACCGCGTTTTCGCTGGCATCGACGCCCGCATCGGCGGAATCGGCGAAGTTGAAATCGATGTCGTTCGACCTGCAGAGCGCCAACACGACGATCCATGTCGTTTCGACGGACGGCCAGAAGTGGGACAAGCTCAAGGCCGGCAATGCCCAGTTCTGGGGGCACATGAAGATCGACACGAAGTGGCCGGGCTTTGTCGACGAGGTCGCCGTGGTGCTCGGCACCTGCAGCGCGGGACAATGCGGCCTCCGACCGCTGTTGTGGTCGACCGGCGTCGGCAAGCGCGACTACAACAGTTCGCGCGATTTCGCCTTCCCGACTTCGCAGATACCCCTGTCGTCCGAGACCGGCATTGCGGTCGTCCCCTATGGCGACAGCATGGTCTCCCGATGCAACCAGCACCTCCAGGCCGACGGGCCGACCAAATCCTACAGTTTCGTGCAGGAATTCCACGCCACCCTGGTCGCCGACACCGGCAAGGCCGTCCTCGACGATAACATGCTCGTCGAAGCGAACGAGCACTGGCCCGCCCTTCCCGACGACACCGATCACACGCGCACCGGCACCTTCCAGGTCCAGGTCGTCTGCGACCCCGTGATCAAATCGCCGGTGAACGACGTCGCCTACGACCACGGCGCATTCGATATAAAGGACGTGAAGCTGTTCCTGACGACACACCTGAACCAGCAGCCGGGCTCCAATCCCGGCACGGTCTGCCCGTCGTTGAAGGTCACGTCGCGCGCCCAGGCCAACCAGGCCGGTCCGGTCTCGATGCGCATCTGGCGGCAGAAGAACGCCGGGGCGATCACGTCGGAGTTCGTCCAGGCGTGGGCGTCCTTCAATGCGGCCAAGAACGGCTACTTCGCCACCTACGAGACCTGGGAGAATGTCGGCACGACCTCCTACTTCCAGTTCAAGACCGAAATCGTCGACAACAGCTCGCCCTTCGCGCCCTTCGACGGCTGGAAGGACATCACCGTCCACTGCACCGGCGCCGGCGGCGGCGGGCTGACGACGGCGCCGCAGGACAATCCGGACCTGCCGAAGCCGCAGGCGAAGTGGCAGGGCGAAGTCACCGTCGCCGACAGCGCCGGCCGCGACAAGTCGTGCCCGCGCAAGGGCCAGGTGTTCTTCGCCGTCAAGCGCGACGCGCCGGGAGACTTCAACTATCGCGTCAGCTGCTCGAACGGCGCATCCTTCAGCGGCAAGGCGACCGCCTACCACCAGGGCAGCGGCGTGTTCGAGGCCTACGGCGCCCACGACATCGGCGTGAACCGCACGCGCAGCATCCAGTGCACGCTGCAGGAACTGCAGCCGGCGCCGGTCACCGTGGCAGTCGACAAGGCCGACTTCACCTGCGCCAACCCGGCGATCGATCCGGCGGCCGACGACCTCGCCATCCCGCAGAAGCCTACGCTCGACAAGCCGCGACCGCAGGTCAAGGCGGATCCGGTGTGCGCGGCGGACGAGTTCCTGTTGCGCGGCAGATGCGTCGACAAGCCGGACGTTTCGATCCTGTGCAAGCCGGGCTACGAACTGGTCGGCAAGAATTGCGTGCGCAAGCCGACGATCGTCGTCAGGTGCGAGGCCGACCAGAAGCTCGTACGCGGCAAGTGCGTCGACAAGCCGACAGTGTCGATCCTGTGCAAGAAGGGCTACGAGCTGCGGGGCACCGCCTGCGTCAAGCTGCCGACCCTGACCACGACCTGCCGGCCCGGCCAGAAGCTCGTGCGCGGCAGCTGCGTCGCCGGGAAAGCGGTGGGCAAGCTGAAGATCCTCAAGGCGCCCGGCAAGACATTGAAGGGTGTGGCGGCGATGAATGCGAAGAAGCTCGTCCAGCCGAAGCCCCGGCGCCTCGCCCGGTGACGGCGACCATCATACAGGCGGGACGAACGCGGGACCGTCGGCGGCAAGCCGGCGGTCCCTTTCGTTCGCGTGCGGCGAGCCTATCCGATACGTGCCGACCAGTCGTGGACGGCGCGCGCCATCGTCTTGAGGTGGTCGCCCGCGGAAAAGCCAGAAACGCTCTTTCTCGGCTTGAGGTCGTGGTCGCCGTCCTCGAGCCAGAGGATTTCGATCCGGTCGGACAGCGTATAACGCGCCACTTCCTCCCGCGTACCGAACTCGTCGCGCGTGCCCTGACAGATGAGCGTGGGAGTGGCGAGCGCCGCGAGATGGGCCGTGCGCAGCTGCTCGGGCTTGCCCGGCGGGTGGAAAGGGTAGCCGAGGCAGAGAAGGCCGCTGACGGCATCCATGGCGCGAAGACGATCCGCCACGAGGGAGGCGACGCGGCCGCCCATCGACTTGCCGCCGATGACCAAGCGACCGGAGGCACCGAGCGCGGCCACGGCTGCCTCGTACTCCGGGATCAGGGTCTCCGCCCGCGGCGGCGGCTTGCGTACGCCGCTCCGGCGCGCGGCCATGTAGGCGAACTCGAACCTCGCCACGCGAAATCCCTCCCCGGCAAGCGCGACGGCGGACGCCTGCATCGACGCCGAATCCATCGGCGCGCCGGCGCCGTGGGCGAAGAGGATGGTGGTCCGGGCCTCTGCCGGCCCGTCGAAGAGGAAGTCCATGCCTGCGGCCTCCGTATTCCGCCCGCCGTGTTCGGCAGCAGCGCGTCCGATGCGGCGTCTGGCGGCAACGTCGACGCGCGATCTTGATTCACGTCAAGGTGCGCGGCGCGTACTTGCGTGAGTTTCGTCCCGTGAAACGGAGGACGCCCAATTGTACACGAACATCATCATTCCGGTCGACCTCGGCCATACCGAGCGGCTGAAGCCCATGGTCGACGCCGCGCGCCTCCTCGGTGGCGATGGCGCGACCGTGACCCTGGTCAACGTCGTCGAGAACCTGCCGGCCTACATCGCGGCGGAACTGCCCTCCGACCTGCCCGCGCGGTCGATGGAGGACGCCCGGGCGCGCCTCGAAGAGACCGTCGCCGCCCAGGGCATCCGCGCCGGGATCGAGGTCTGCTCCGGGCATCCGGCGACGGCGATCCTGGAATTCGCGAAGGACCACAAGGCCGACTTGATCGTCATCGCTTCGCACCGGCCCGGATTCGGCGACTTCCTGATCGGTTCGACTGCCGCCAGGGTGGTGCGCCACGCGCAATGCTCGGTGCACGTCGTCAGGTAGTACGCAGGCGCGGGTCGAGCGCCGAGCGCCGGCCGCGCCACTACGGCCGCGCCGGCATCGCTATTCGTGGCGCAGCGCGTCGATCGGGTTGAGCCGCGCCGCCTGGCGCGCCGGGAAGTAGCCGAAGCCCATGCCGATCAGCGCCGAGAAGAAGAAGGCGATGACGATGATCTCGGGATTGGTTACGAAGGGCAACCCGAGATAGCTGCCCACCGTATAGGCGAGCGCCAGTCCGAACAGGATGCCGATGATGCCGCCGAACAGCGCGAGAACCGTCGCCTCGACGAGGAACTGCATGAGCACCTGGCGCTCCAGTGCGCCGATGGCCAGCCTGATGCCGATCTCGCGGGTGCGTTCCGTCACCGAGACCAGCATGATGTTCATGATGCCAATGCCGCCGACGAGCAGGCTGACGGCCGCGACCGCGCCGAGCAGGCCGGTCAGCACGCTGGTCGTGCCCGCCATGGTCTCGGCGATCTGAGTCATGTCGTTGACCGAGAAGTCATCGTCCTTCCCCGCCGAAATGCCGCGCCGCTCGCGCATCAGGCGCTCGATGTCGCCCTGGACCTTGGTCGTCGACACGCCGTCGCGGGCCGCGACCATGATCGTGGCGATGTCGCTGTTGCCGGAGATGCGGCGCTGGAAGGTGCGCAGCGGCATCAGGACCGTGTTGTCCTGGTCCGTGCCCATGCCCGACTGACCCTTCTTGCCGAGCAGGCCGACGACACCGCACGAGATCTTGCCGACGCGGATGTTCTGGCCGAGCGGCGAAGCACGGCCGAAGAGCTTCGTCGCCACCGTATCGCCGATCATGCACACCGCACTGCCGCGTTCCTCCGCCTCGAGGAAGCCGCGCCCGGAGGCGACGGTCCAGGCGCCGGCGACGATGTAGTCCGAGGTGGTGCCGACGACCGATACCGAACGGCTCTCACCGGCGAACACCACCGTGGCGGTCGACTGGGCGACGGGCGCAACGGCGACGATGCCGGACACCTGGGCGCGGATCGCGGCGACGTCCCTGGCGTTGAAGGGCTTCGCCTGGCTGCTGGCGCGGCCCGGACCGAACTGACCGGGCACGATGAACAGCATGTTGCTGCCGAGCTTGCCGAGTTCGGCCGTCACCCGCGCGGTCGCCCCGTTGCCGATCGTCACCATGGCGATGACCGCGGCGACGCCGATGACGATGCCGAGCACGGTGAGGAAAGAGCGCATCGGGTTGCGCAGGATCGCCTGGGCGGCGAGCTTCAGCGTCTCATAGAACAAGGGTCGGCTCCTGTTCCCGGTCGGACTCGATGTGGCCGTCGACGAAGCGGATGATGCGCCGCGCATAGGTCGCGATGTCGTCCTCGTGCGTCACCATGACCACGGTGAGTCCGCGCTCGCGGTTGAGCCGCGTGACGATCGCCATGATCTCGCGGCTGATCTTGGTGTCGAGATTGCCGGTCGGCTCGTCGGCGAGCAGGACCGCGGGGTCGGTGACGATCGCCCGGGCGATGGCGACGCGCTGCTGCTGGCCGCCAGACATCATCGCCGGCGTATGGTGGGCCCGGTCGGCAAGGCCGACCTGGTCGAGGGCGACGAGGGAACGGCGGCGGCGCTCCTCCTCCTTCATGCCGCGATAGACCAGCGGCAGCTCGACGTTCTCGACCGCCGTGGTGCGCGCCAGCAGGTTGAAGCCCTGGAAGACGAAGCCGATCATGTGGCGGCGCAAAAGGGTGCGGCCGTCCCGGTCGAGGCCGGAGACCGGCACGCCCCGGAACCGGTACTCGCCGGCGCTCGGCACGTCGAGGCAGCCCATGATGTTCATGGCCGTCGACTTGCCCGAACCCGACGGTCCCATGATGGCGACGAAGGCGCCGCGCGGAATGGCGAGGTCGACGCCGTCGAGTGCCCGCACCTCGGCCTCGCCGCTGCCGTAGACCTTGGTCACGCCCCGGAACTCGATCAGCGGTGGTTGGGAGAGGTCCATGGGGAGCGCCCTCACTCCCTGGCGACGGCGTCGACGATCACCTCGTCGCCCTCGGCGACCTCGCCCGAGAGGATCTGCGTGCTCAGGCCATCGGTAGCCCCGGTCTCGATGGCGACTTCCGTCGGCACCTTGTCGCGCATGACCCATATGGTGCGCGAACCGCTGGGTACCTCGTTTGTCGTCACCGCTCCCATGTTCGGCGGCCGGAAGATGCCGAGCAGGCCGCTGGACTGCGTCGTGGCGGGCGGCGTGTAGAGGAGCGCCGCGTTCGGCGTGAGCAGCGCGGTGCTGACCTTTTCGATGACGATCTCGGCGGTCGCCGTCATGCCCGGACGCAGCAGCAGTTGCTCGTTGTCGACCTTGAGCAGGGCCTTGTAGGTGACCACGTTGTTGATGGTCTCGGAGACGAAGCGGATGTTGGTGATCACGGCCGGAAAAGACCGGTTCACGTAGGCGTCGACCGAGAAGGTCGCTTCCTGTTCGACCGCGACCTTGCCGATGTCCGCCTCGTCGACGTCGACCTGCACTTCCATCTGCCTGAGATCGCCGGCGATCGAGAACAGCACCGGCGCCTGCAGCGAGGCAGCGACCGTCGATCCCTCGTCGATGTTGCGGGTCAGGACCACGCCGTCGATCGGCGAGGTGATCAGCGCCTTGGCGAGGTTGGTCTCGGAAAGCTTCAGATCGGCCTGCGCCACCAGCACCTCGGCCTCGGCGGCCTTGAGGGCGGCGGCATTGGCGTTCATGGCGAGCTGCGTATCCTGCAGCGTCTGCGCCGACATGAAGCCCTTGTTGAAGAGCGATGCCTGGCGCTCGTAGGTGGTGACGGAGGCGTCATGGGAGGCCTTCGCTTTGGCGACATTGGCTTCGGCGACCACGAGACGGGCGCGCGCCGCGGCCGCCGTCGCCTCCAGCGTGTCCGTGTCGAGTTCGGCGAGCACGTCGCCGCGGCTGACGGGGCTGTTGTAGTCGACGTTGACCTTGCGCACGATGCCCGAGATCGCCGTCGACACGTCGACCTGGGCGATCGGCTGGACCGTTCCGGTTGCCGTCACGACGACGGTCAGGCCGCCGCGGGCGATCTTCCGAGTGGTGTAGTCGTAGGTCGTGCCGGACGCGAGGTAGGACCAGGCGAAATAGCCGGCGACGGCGACAACAAGGGCGACGACCGTCCACCGGACGACCCGCCGACCGCGTCCCGCGCGCGGGACAGCTTCGCCGATAATGGCGTCCAGCGCCTTCGTGCCTCCGGGAGCCGCACTTCCGCCAGCCGCTTGCGGACGGTCGCTTTGATCCTGCTGCATCTCGCCCTCGAACACCTAGCGCAGCGCGTTCGATGCGCGTTCGCGCCGCGATCGTCCATGACGTGGATCAATCACGTTCGTCGACGCAGCGCCGCCCGGCGGCCGGCCCCCCGGCGCGCGGCCGCGACCCGGCAATTCCAGCCCCAGCCGGCCGCGCCGCGTCCTCTCAGAACACCGGCGGATACGGGCGGCCACCGCGGTCGAGCGTGATCCAGCGCGTCTCGGTGAAGGTCTCCAGCGACCAGCGCCCGCCGTGCTTGCCGACGCCCGACGCCTTGAAGCCGCCGAACGGCACGTGCGGCTCGTCGTTCACCGAGGAGCAGTTGACGTGGCAGTTGCCGGTGTCGAGCCTGTTGACGATCGCCAGCCCGCGGCCCTCGTCGCCGGTCATGACGCCGGCGGAGAGGCCGTACTCGCTGTCGTTGGCGATCTGGACCGCCTCCTCGTCGGTGCGGAAGGGGATCACCGGCACTACGGGGCCAAACGTCTCGTCCTGGTAGAGCTTCATGTCCGGCGTCACGCCGGTCAGGATCGTCGGCTCGACGAAGCGTCCCTCGATCTTGCCGCCGAGCACGACCTTGGCGCCCTTGGCGATGGCATCGTCGAGCTGTTCCTTCACCTTGGCGACCTGCTTGTCGTTGATCAGCGGGCCGATGACGTGCTCCTTACTCTTCGTCGGGTCGCCGACCTTCAGCCTGGCGGCGCGCTCGACGAAGCGCTTGAGGAAGGCGTCGAAGATCTTCTCGTGGACGAGCACCTTCTCGACAGACATGCAGATCTGGCCCTGGTGCATGAACGAGCCGAAGCTGGCGGCCTGCGTGGCGCGCTCCATGTCGGCGTCTTCGAGCACGATCAGGGAATCCTTGCCGCCGAGCTCGACGCAGCACTTCTTCAGGTGCGCGCCGGCCTTCGCCGCGATCTGCCGGCCGACCGCCGTCGAGCCGGTGAACGAGATGCCCTTCACGTAGGGGTGCTCGATGAGCTCGTCGCCGACCTCCTGGACGTTGTCGCGCGAGCAGGTGACGACGTTGAGCACGCCCTTCGGCAGCCCCGCTTCCTCGAAGATCTCGGCGAACAGGAGTCCGCCGAGGTAGGGCGTCTCCTCCGACGGCTTCAGCACGATCGTGTTGCCGGCGACCAGCGGGAACATGAAGCCGCGGGCGGTGAGGATGCAGGGGAAGTTCCACGGGCTGATGACCGAGACCACGCCCATCGGCCGGCGCACGGCCATCGAAACCTTGCCGTATTCCGACGGCAGAACCTCGCCGACCGGCTGCCAGACCGACGCCGCGGCAGCGTGGAAGATCTCGGTGACGTAGCCGGTCTCGAACATTCCCTTGCCGAACCAGCCGCCGCCTTCCGCCTGGATGGCGTCGACGATCTCCATGCGCCGCTTCTCCCAGATCTCGGCGGCCTTGTGCAGGACGTGGGCGCGCTTGGAAAAGGGCAGCGCCGACCATTCCGGGAACGCCGCATGCGCCGCCTCGATCGCGGCGGCCGTTTCGGCGCGGCCGCTGTCGGGCACCTCCGCCCAGACCGAGCCGTCAGCCGGGTTTAAATCCTTGAACGTCTTCTTCGTGGCGGACCATCCGCCGCCGATGTACATGCCTTCGAACACGCGTGCCATCGTGCTGCCTCCTGGTGTGCTCTAGTGTTTCTTCCGCTTCTTCTTCGCGGCGTGCTTGGCTGATTGCGGTGCCGGCGCCTCCGGCGGGCGCTCGGCCGGAATGACGAAGGCCGACAGCCGCTTGCGGCTCTCGGCGACATGGGCCGCGTGGATCGACGCGGCGCGCGCGGCGAGGTCGGCGAGCATCGCATTCGCCGGCGCCGGGGCCGCGACCGTCTCGTCCTCCAGCGCGATGCCGGCGCTGTTGTGGCCGATCAGCCCGTGCGAACCGTTGAGCTTGGCGCCCGGCTCGGGGGACGGGTGTTCCGTGTCGGCTGGAGCGCGTCCGCCGGCAGCCGCCGCGGCGAAGGCACTCGGCCGCTGGCCGGTCAACCGTCGCGATCGGACGTGGTCGGCGAGACGTTCGGCGGCCCGCCGCGACAGGTCGGCGGCGTTGTCGGCAATGCGGCGGCCATCGGCGGAAACGTGCGGCGCGCCCGGCTTGAACGGCGCCGGCGCGGGAATGTCCGACCACGGGTCGCCGCCGGCCTTCGGATCGAAGCGGCCGACGAAGGCGCTGGGCAGGTCGCCCTGTCTTCGCAGCGTGCGCACGAAGGCCTGCTGGATGCGCCCCGCCCGGTCGGCGAGGTCGCCGGCGAGACGCCCGACCGCCTCCACCGAGACCGGCAGGCGCATCGGCGCGGGCAACCGCATCGCCTCGTGCCGCGTCGCCGCGGGCCGGACGCTGCCGCCGAGATAGGCGTTGACCACGGCCGGGTCGTTCATCAAGGCGGACGCGCTGTTCTCGCCGGTCACGGCGCCGTTCTCGATCAGGTAGCCGCGGTCGGCGATCTTCAGGCTCTGCTTGGCATTCTGCTCGACGAGCAGGATGCCGACGCCAGTGGCGGCCACCGCCCTCAGCGAGCGGAACAGTTCCTGGGTGAGCAGCGGCGAAAGGCCGAGAGACGGCTCGTCGAGCATCAGTACCTCGGGCCGCGACATCAGCGCCCGGCCGACAGCGACCATCTGCTGTTCGCCGCCGGACATGGTGCGCGCCACCTGCGCCTTGCGCTCGGCGAGCCGCGGGAAAAGCCGGAAGACCGTTTCGAGCGTCTCCTTCTCGTCGCGGCGCGCCCTTGCCGCGAAAGCGCCGAGCTGCAGGTTCTCGGCGACCGTCAGCTCGCCGAAGATGCCCCTGCCCTCGGGCACCAGCGCGATGCCTTCCTCGACGATGCGATGCGCCTTCATGCCGAGGATCTGCTTGCCGTTCATGCGGATCGAGCCGCCCGGCTCGGCCGCCACCATGCCGGCGATCGCCTTGAGCAGCGTCGACTTGCCGGCCCCGTTGGCGCCGAGGATGACGCAGATCTCGCCGCGCTCGATGCGCACGCCGACACTTTCGAGGGCGCGGTGGCGGCCGTAGCTGACGGCGATGTTGGCGACCTCAAGCATCGCCGTCTCCGAGATAGGCGCGCACCACTTCGGGGTGCGACAGCGCCTCGCCGACGCTGCCTTCGGCGATCTTGACGCCGCTCGACATGACGACGCAGCGGTCGCACAGCGAACGGATGGCGTCCATCACGTGCTCGACCATGATGATGGTGCGGCCCTCGCCGCGCAGTTCCTCGATCAGCGCGATGCCGATCTTCAGCTCGCTCGGGTTCAGGCCCGCCAGCCATTCGTCGAGGATCAGCACGAGCGGATTCGAGGCGAGCGCCAGCGCAAGCTCGACACGCTTCTGGTCGATGTAGGTCATCGCCGCGACCGGCTGGTGGGCG